>DASPZC010000123.1:0-4410 GCA_035636455.1 Xanthobacteraceae bacterium | reverse complement strand
AGAATGCTCTGTCCCCACGGAGTGGTAGCCAGTACCGCCAGAGCGGCAAAAGGAACGCTCGCTCCTCCGCTCATGGCGTCGAACCAACGCTCGCGGAAATGTAGCCAATGGCCACCAATCTCGCGCAAGAAGCCAAGAACGCCGGGCGTCTTTGCCGCCATAGATGAACTATGCCTGCCGGGGGGGCCACCACATGTCTTGGATTGTGACTCGAAAGCCACACATACGTCAAATGGCCAAACGCCAATAGTTATGCGTGCTCAGCATAGCGCCTGGACCGAGGCCCGCCTACGGCTCTGTCCTGCCAATGTCGCATGTCTGCCCGTCATCCCGACCGGGTGACGGCCGTGCGATCACCCGCGCCCGACCATGTGGCCGCCGATCGCGTGCGCGTCGGCGTCGGCGCCGGCAGTCTCGTAAACGATCGCGCCCTGGCGCATGACCACGATGCGGTCGGACAGCTCGAGGATCTCGTCGAGGTCTTCGGACAGCAGCAGGACCGCCACGCCGGCGTTGCGCGCGGCGATGATGCGGGCGCGGATTTCGCCCACCGCCTTGACGTCGAGGCCGAAGCACGGGTTCGACACCACGAGCAAATCGACCTTGCCATCGAGCTCGCGCGCGAGCACCGCGCGCTGCACGTTGCCGCCCGACAGCGTCGCGATCGGCGCCTCCTCGGAGGGAGCCTGGATGCCGAAGGCCGCGATCATGCCGCGCGCCCATGTCGCCATGTCGGCGCGGTCCGGCCATAGGCGGTGCTTGCCGTCGCGGTCGCGATCGAACCGGCGCAGGTTGAGATTGTCGCGCACCGTCATGGCTGGGACGCAGGCGTTGCGCAGCGGCTCCTCGGGCAGGACGCGGACCTTGCAGGTCTGCGCCTCCTCGCGGGTCGCCTGATAGGCGGCAGCGGACACGACGATCTCGCCGGCCGTCGGCTTGCGCTGCCCGCCGATGACCTCGACCAGCGCGGTCTGGCCGTTGCCGGAGACGCCGGCGACCCCCAAAATCTCGCCGGGCCGCACGTCGAGCCGGTCGATGTCGAGGCTGGAGCGGCCGAGATCGCCGACGGTGCGCAGGCCGCGCACGCGCAGGCGCGGCGCCTCTGCCGGCTTGCCCTGCCGCTCGGTATTCGGCGGAACCTGCAGCTCGCCGATCATCAGCGCGGTGAGTTCCGCCGCGCCGAGGGCGCGCGCCAAACCTCCGCCGGCGACGCGCCCCTTGCGCAGCACCGTCACCTCGTCGGCAAAGGCCGCGACCTCCTTGAGCTTGTGGGTGATCACCACGCTGGTGATGTCGCCGCGCCCGGTGAGCGTGCGGATGAGGCCGAGCACCTCTTCGGCCTCCTGCGGGGTGAGGGTCGAGGTCGGCTCGTCGAGCACGAGGAAACGTCGATCAAGGTAGAGCTGCTTGAGAATCTCGGTCTTCTGGCGCTCGCCGGTGGCGAGCGCGCCGACCGGTACATCGAGCGGCACGCGGAACGGCATGGTGTCGAGAAAGCCGTCAAGGCGCCCGCGTTCGCGGCGCCAATCGATGACGGAAGGGACATCCGCGCGCGACATCACGAGGTTTTCCGCCGCGGTCATCGACGGCACCAGGGTGAAGTGCTGGTAGACCATGCCGAGGCCGAGACGGTCGGCATCGAACGGCCGCTCGATCGCGGCCTCGCGGCCGTCGACCACGAAGTCGCCCTGGTCGGCGCGGTAATAGCCGAGCAGGCATTTCACCAGGGTCGACTTGCCGGCGCCGTTCTCTCCCAGCAGGGCGTGCACGGTGCCCTGACGGAATTTCACCGACACGTCGTCGAGGGCGGTGAACGTGCCGAAGCGCTTGGTGACGCCGATTGCCTCGACCTCAATGGCGCGCATGGTCAGCCGATCGCCGCGACGAGCGCGTCGCTTGCGCTGACCGCCCCGAACACGCCGCCCTGCATCGTGATCATCTTGAGCGCGGCCAGATGATTGCCGTGGTCGGTCGCGCCGCAGCAATCCTCCAGCACCACGCATTCGAAGCCGCGGTCGTTCGCCTCGCGCATGGTGGTGTGCACGCACACGTCGGTGGTGATGCCGGTGAGCACGAGGTTGCGGATGCCGCGGGTGCGCAGGATCAGCTCGAGGTCGGTGGCGCAGAAGCTGCCCTTGCCCGGCTTGTCGATCACCGTCTCGCCGGCGAGCGGCGCAAGCTCGGGGATGATCTCCCAGCCCGGTTCGCCGCGCACCAGGATGCGCCCGCACGGTCCCGGATCGCCGATGCCGGCGCCGATCTGCTGCGAGCGCCAGCGCTTGTTGGCGGGGAGGTCGGCAAGGTCCGGGCGATGACCCTCGCGGGTGTGCAGGATGTGATAGTTCCCGGCGCGCATGGCGGCGAGCACGGCGCGGATCGGCTCGATCGGCGCGCGCGTCAGCGACAGGTCGTAGCCCATGCAATCGACATAGCCGCCCTTGCCGCAGAAGTCGGTCTGCATGTCGATGACGATGAGCGCGGTGTTGTCCGGGCGCAGGTCGCCGTCATAGGGCCACGGATAGGGATCGGCCTTGACGAAGCGGCCGGCGGCCGCCGCAGGCGCGGTGCGCAAAGGTGCGACGCTCATTCGGCTGCCTCCGCTTGCCGGGCGCCGTAAAGCCGCGTCGGCTTGGCAAAGCCGCAGGAAGTCCCGTCGGTCGCCTGCACGGCGTCCTCCCACGGCAGACGATAGCGCCCGGCGACGAGGTCGCGCATGTAGGTGTAGGGGCAATCCTGCGCGCCGCCGGCGACCGCCGTGAAGCCGCGATGGCCGAGCTGATAGATGTTGTTCTCGACCGCCCAATGGATGCGCGCCTCGCGCACCAGGTCGGGCCGCACCTCGGCGGTGATGATCTCGTCGGCGCGCCCGGAGGTGCCGTGCGCGAGGATCGTGCCGTCGAAATTCACGATCATCCCCTCGCCCATGGAATCGAACGTCCCGTCCGATCCGCACATGCACACGTTGGCGGTGACCATGAGATTGCAGAACGCGTTCGACTGATTGGTGAAGCGCCACGAGTCGCGGATCGGTGCCGTGTAGCCGGCGGTGCGCAGCATGATCTCTGCCCCCTTGTAGGCCGCTTCGCGCGCCATCTCGGGAAACATGCCGTCATGGCAGATGATGAGCGCGATCTTCGCGCCCTTCGGCCCCTCGATCACCGGGATGCCGAGGTCGCCCGGCTCCCACGGCTCGACCGGCACCCAGGGATGGAGCTTCCGGTAGTAGAGCGCGATCTCGCCCCGGTTCGAGATGATGACGCCGGAATTGTAGGGATTGCCCGCGGGGTTCAGCTCCATCAGCGAGAAGCAGCCCCAGATGTCGTTGTCGACGCAGGCCTTGCGGAACGCCGCCACCTCGGGCCCGTCGAGCTTGCACATGATTTGCGGGTTGGTGTCCATGGACAGGCCGTGCAGCGCGTATTCGGGGAACACGACAAGGTCCATGGTGGGCAGGTTGCGCCTGGCCTTGCCGACCATGGCGACGATCCTCTCGGTCTGCCGGGCGAGGTCGGCGGGGGTCGCGACCACCGGCAGCTGCAACTGCACGAGGCCGATCACGACGCCGTTCGGGGATTTGTTCAAACCACCCAGTCCGTTCATCGTTAGTCCTCCTGGAATTAACCTCCTGTAGCCCGGATGGAGCGCAGCGTAATCCGGGGCTGCTGACCCGCATTCCGCTTCGCTCCATGCGGGCTACCGCATGAGCGACAGCTCGCCCGGCATCCCGCGCAGCGAGCGGCCGGGCGTGACGGTCAGGATCATCATGACGAGCGTGAGCACGTAGGGTGCCGCATAGAACAGATAATAGCCCTTGTTGATGCCGATGGTCTGGAGCGAGGGGCCGAGCGCGCCGGCGGCACCGAACAGCACGGCCGCGTAGATGCAGTTGAGCGGGTTCCAGCGCGCGAACACCACGAGCGCCACGGCGACGAGCCCCTGGCCCGACGACAGGCCTTCGTTCCAGCTCGCCGGATAGCACAGCGACAGGAACGCGCCGCCGACGCCGGCGAGCCCGCTGCCGGCGAGGGTCGCGAGGAAGCGCACGCGTTCGATCGGCAGACCCATCGCCTTGGCGGCATCGGCGCTGTCGCCGACGATCCTGATTTTCAGCCCGGCGCGGGTGTTGCGGAATGCCCAGGCGAGCAGCAACGCCAGCGCGAGGCCGAGAAAGAACAGCGGGCTGACGTCGAGCGCGCTGCGCACCTGCGGCGCGTCGGACCAGAAGCCGAGCGGAATGGCCGGCAGCAGCGGCGCGGTGGGCTGCACGTAGGGCTTGCCGAAGAAAAAGGCGATGCCGGTGCCGGCGAGCATGATGGCGATGCCCATGGCGATGTCGTTGACGCGCGCGAGCCCGCAGACGGCGCCGTGCACGGCGCCGAGCATCGCCCCCGCCAGCATGGCGGCGAGGAC
>DASPZC010000122.1:0-11716 GCA_035636455.1 Xanthobacteraceae bacterium | reverse complement strand
GTCGCCGCCGAGGTCGAGCTTCTGCACCGGCCCGCGCCAGCCTTGCGCCTCGTCGAAGCGCACCAGCCCGTCGTCGAGCGCCTTGCGCGCCATCACCTGCAGCTTGGGGTCGAGCGTGGTGCGCACCGAGAGCCCGCCCTCGTAGAGCTTCTTCTCGCCGTACTTGTCGTAGATTTCGCGGCGGACCTCCTCGGCGAAATACTCGGCGGCGAAAATGTGGGCGCCGGTCGGCCGCGGCGTGACGTTGAGCGGCTCCTTCTTCGCCTTCTCGCCGTCCTGCACGCTGATGTAATGGTCCTCGACCATGCGGTCGATCACGTAGTTGCGGCGCTCGATCGCGCGCTCGCGCTGGCGGAACGGGTGATAGTTGTTCGGCGCCTTGGGGAGCGCCGCAAGGTAGGCGGCTTCGGCGATCGTCAGCTCGTGCACCGACTTGTCGAAATAGAGCAGCGAGGACGCCGCCACCCCGTAGGCGCCGAGGCCGAGATAGATTTCATTGAGATAGAGCTCGAGGATCTTCTCCTTCGAATAGGTGCGCTCCATGCGCAGCGCCAGCAGCGCCTCCCTGACCTTGCGCTCGACCGACACCTCGTTGGTCAGGAGAAAATTCTTCGCCACCTGCTGGGTGATGGTGGAGGCGCCCTGCGGCCGCCGGTTCGACCCGAAGTTCTGCACGTAGATCCAGCCGGCGCGGATGATGCCGCTGATGTCGAGGCCGCCGTGGTCGAAGAAGTTCTTGTCCTCCGCGGCGATGAAGGCGTTGATCACCAGCTTGGGCACCGCCTGGATCGGCAGGTAGAGGCGGCGCTCGCGCGCATATTCGGCGAGCAGCGAGCCGTCGGCCGCGTGCACGCGGGTCATCACCGGCGGCTCGTAGTCCTGCAGCTGCGAATAGTCGGGCAGGCCCTTGGAGAAATGCCAGAACAGGCCGGCGGTGAGCGCGATCCCGACGAGGAAGAAGATCGTGCCGACCGTGAACAGGAACCCCAGGAATCGCAACAACAGCTTCATCCGAGCCGTCCCCCGTCCGCGGGCGCCCGCCCGGCGGCGATTCTGGAGATGCCGACGGCGCAATATACGCCAATCGGCGGCGCTAGAGCACGTCCCATCCCTTCGGAATGGGGACGTGCTCTAGAATCATTGAGTGGCGCATGTTCTTGTCGGCGAACCGGTATCCACTTCGCCGGAACATGCGCTTGGTTGCACGAGATCCCGGCCGGCGCGGCGACCCGGGACATCGACGTTGGTCGCGCCGTTTTATGGTCAAACTGAGGCCGCGGCCGCATCGCCGGGCTTCAGTTCGAGCCGCCGGCGGCCCCGGCGCCGGCAAGGCGGGTGGTGAAGAAGGTCTGCACCGCCTGGACGATCGAGTCGGCCGCGCGCCCGCGCCAGCTCTCCGAGGTCAGGAGCTTGAGGTCCTGCGGGTTCGTCACATAGCCGAGCTCGACCAGCACCGAGGGCACGTCCGGCGCCTTGAGGACGCGGAAGCCGGCCGACTTGAGCGGGTGCTTGTGCAGGCGGGCGGAGGTCTTGAACTCGCCGACCAGCGCGCGGGCAAAATGCATCGAGAAGGCCTTGGTCTCGCGCTGGGCAAGATCGATCAGGATGTCGGCCACCTCGTCGGGCTCGTCGGTCAGGTCGACGCCGGCGATCAGGTCGGCGCGGTTCTCCGCCTCGGCGAGCCGCGCCGCCTCGGCGTCGGAGGCGGTCTCGGACAGCGTGTAGACGGTCGCGCCGCGCCCCTCGGTGTCGCGGCGCGCCAGCGCGTCGGCGTGGATGGAGATGAGCAGGGCCGCCTGGTTGGTGCGCGCCAGCCGCACCCGTTCGGCGAGCGGCACGAAATGGTCGTCGGTGCGCGTCATCGCCACCCGGTACTTGCCGGTCTTCTCCAGCTTGTCGCGCAGCTTGAGGGCGAAATCGAGCACGATCGTCTTCTCGGTCTCGCCGCTCGGCGCGACCGTGCCGCTGTCGAGCCCGCCGTGGCCGGGATCGATCACCAGCAGAGGCCGCGCGTCGGTGCTCTTGACCGGCCGGTCCCGCTCGGCCTTGGACGGGGCGGCGGCGCGGCGCGCCTGGTTCTCGATTGCGAGATTGCGCAGGAAGCTGTCGCGGTCGATCGCGACGAGGTCGACCACCAGCCGGGCCGGCTGGCCGTCGACGGAATCGAGCACGAACGCCTTGTCGACACGCACCGGACCGGTGGCGTCGAGCACGATGCGCGAGCCGCCCTGCATCACCAGTCCGAAGCGGAACGCCTTGACGAGGCCGCGCCCGGCCTCGCCGCTCTTGGCCGGAAGGCGGAAGACGAGCTGGGGCACGTCGATGATGACGCGATACGGGTCGGCGAGGGTGAACGCGGCAAGGTCGGTGGTGCGGGTCAGGTCGACCACGAATCGCGTGCGGCTCTCGTCACCCCCGAGCCGGGCCTCGGTCGCGACCGGATGCTCGTCGGCCCCGGTGCGGGCACCCGCCCGCTCGGCCGCGCCGGCCGCCGCGATGCCGCCCAGCAACGCGACGCCGATGACGCCGAGGAGGCAGCCTTTCGCCCGCACGCTCACAACGCCCTCACCAATGCTCCCCTATTCCATAGGCGCGCATGGTTAATCGCCATTTAATAAGCATCCACGTTGCCGCGGCGATCTTGGCCAGGATGTGGCCGAGCGCCGGCACCAAGCTGCGGCGGCGCGCTCGCCGACGGTACTCGCGGATGGAAGAACGCCAACTTGCCAAGGTTGGTTCATCGCCGTAAGAAGGTCGGGCTGACGGTTCAGTTTTCCGGATTTGCCGCGTTCGGGCATCCGGCCCGCCAGGGCTCGCTCGCAACCGGAGATAATGGCGAAGCGAGAGCGGCGGGCGGCCATGGTTCAGCCGCCGAGCGACCTCTTGCGCTGGCGACCGACCGAACCGGCCGATGCCCCCTTGAAGGACAACCGGAATGCGCGCGATCGTCCTATACGGTTCGCGCACCGGGTGCGCTTGAGCGCCCAAGACCGTGAGCAGAAAGAGAAATCGCGACGGCGCAAAGGCTGTCGCCCGTCACTGGTCAAAGGCCATGCGCAAGGCGCAAGACATGGATCGGCCGCATCGCTGCGCAACCAAGGCGTTGCGCGATGCGCGTGCGATCGTGCGACCGCCGAGCCCATCGGCCCCCGACTTTAACTTCCACCACCATTCCGGCGTGCGCCTTGCGGCGCCGCCCCGCGCCGCCGTGAAGGCGGCGTCGGGGTCCCGCGAGCCGACTCGCCGCAGGAAAAAACATCAATGGCCAACAAGATGCTCATCGACGCGACCCACCCGGAGGAGACCCGGGTGGTCGTCGTGCGCGGTAACCGCGTTGAGGAATTCGACTTCGAGTCGGCAAGCCGCCGCCAGCTGAGAGGCAATATCTATCTTGCCAAGGTGACGCGGGTCGAGCCGTCGCTGCAGGCGGCCTTCGTCGATTACGGCGGAAACCGCCACGGCTTTCTCGCCTTCAGCGAAATCCATCCGGACTATTACCAGATCCCCATCGCCGATCGGCAGGCGCTGATCGCCGAGGAAGAGCGCGCCCATCGCGCCGCCGAAGACGAGGTCGACCGCCGCGCCGGCCGGCACCGCGGCCGCCGCGAAGCGGCCCATGCGCGATCGGACGACCTCAGGAGCGCCGCGGTCGAGGCGGGCGAGAGCGAAGAGCCCGCGGGTGCCGTAACCGACGCCGACGCGCTCGACATACCGCCCGAGGACGCGCGACCGGCCGCGGAGCCGGCGCCAGCCGAGCCGTGGGAGCCGTCCGCGCCGCCGGTCGCCGCCGAAGCCGAGCAGCCGCCCGAGGCCGAGCACCAAGCCGAGACCACGGCCGAGCTTGCCGGCGAGCCCGGCGCGGCCGAGGTCCCCGCGGCCGAGACGCCCGCAGCCGAGGCGGCGCGGGAAGCCCAGCCCGAAGCGGCAGGCGAGACTGGCGTCCGCGTCGAAGACGTCGAGGAAGACGAGGTCGTCGAGTCGGTCGGCGGCGGCGACGCCATGGAAGAGGTGCCCGAGCGCATGCCGCGGCTGCGCCGGCAATACAAGATCCAGGAAGTGATCAAGCGTCGGCAGGTCATGCTGGTGCAGGTGGTCAAGGAAGAGCGCGGCACCAAGGGCGCGGCGCTGACCACCTATCTGTCGCTCGCCGGGCGTTATTCGGTGCTGATGCCCAACACCGCGCGCGGCGGCGGCATCAGCCGGAAAATCACCAGCATCCCGGACCGCAAGCGCCTAAAGACGGTCGCCCAGGACCTCGAAGTGCCGGACGGCATGGGCGTGATTCTGCGCACCGCCGGGGCCAACCGCACCAAGGCGGAGATCAAGCGCGACTTCGAATACCTGCTCCGGCTGTGGGAGACGGTGCGCGACCTCACCCTACAATCGACCGCGCCGACGCTCGTCTACGAGGAAGGCTCGCTGATCAAGCGGTCGATCCGCGACCTCTACAACAAGGACATCGACGAGGTGGTGGTGGCGGGCGAGGACGCCCATCGCGAGGCCAAGGAGTTCATGCGCATGCTCATGCCGAGCCATGCGAAGAACGTGAAGCCCTATCGCGACACCCAGCCGATCTTCACCCGCTACGGCATCGAGAGCCAGCTCGACGCCATGTTCTCGCCGATCGTGCAGCTGCGCTCCGGCGGCTACATCGTGCTCAACCAGACCGAGGCGCTGGTGTCGATCGACGTCAATTCCGGGCGCGCCACGCGCGAGCACCACATCGAGGACACGGCGCTCAAGACCAATCTCGAGGCGGCGGAGGAGATCGCGCGGCAGCTCCGGCTGCGCGACCTCGCCGGGCTGATCGTCATCGACTTCATCGACATGGACGAGAACCGCAACAATCGCGCGGTCGAGCGGCGGCTGAAGGAATGCCTGCGGAACGACCGCGCGCGCATCCAGGTCGGCCGCATTTCGCATTTCGGGCTGCTCGAAATGTCGCGCCAGCGCATCCGCACCGGGGTGCTGGAAAGCTCGACGGAGAAGTGCCCGGTTTGCGGCGGCACCGGGCACCTGCGCTCGGTCTCCTCGGTCGCGCTGCAGTTGCTGCGCTCGCTCGAGGAAATGCTGATCAAGGGAGCGACGCACAATCTGATCGTGCGCACCCGGGCGGAAGTCGCGATCTACGTGCTCAATCACAAGCGCGCGCATCTGCGCGATCTCGAGCAGCGCTTCCGCGTGACGATCACCATCAATGCCGACCCGTCGATCGGCGGGCAGCAGTCCTTCGTCATCGACAAGGGCGAGCAGGTGCACAGCCTGGAGGCGGCCCGCGCGCTGGCGGTGCAGCCGACGACCGTCGTGCCGCATGCCGATGAAGAGGAGGAAGCGGACGTCGAGGAGACCGCTGAGGAAACCGCCGAGGAAGGCGAAGCGGAGGTCGAGGAAGAAGCCGAGGACGAGGGCGAGCCGCAGCCGGATACGATGCAGGGCGAAGCGCGACCGGGCGAGCGCGGCGAGCCGGGCGGCAAGCGCAGGCGCCGCAGGCGCAGGCGGCGGCGCGACGGCACCGAGCAACCCTACGAGACGGCGGCGCCGCCCGGTGACGTTTCCGGTCAGGCGCCGCAGCCCATGGAGGGCGCGGGCGAGGAGGAGCGCGGTCCGCGCGAAGGCGGCGGCGAGACGTTTGCCGAGAGCGAGCACCGGCGCCGGCGGCGCGGACGGCGCGGCGGACGCCGCAGGCGCGGCCGCGAAGGCGGGCCGTTCGAGAGCGGGCCCCCCTTCGAGCCCGAACGCGGCAGCGCGGTCGCCGATTTCGACCAGCCGGCGGCCGCGACCGCGTATCACCAGGCCGAGCCGCCCCCAAGCGAGTCGCCCGCGGTCGAGACACCGGCGTACGAGCCGCGAGCATACGAGCCGCGCGCGTACGAGGCCCCCGCACCCGAGGCGCCGCGCGAGCCCGCGCCGACGGCCGCGGAGCCGCCCCCTCCCCCGACTGAAGCGCCGCCGGCCGAGGCGGAGCCAAAACCGCGGCGCTCGACCGTGCGCGAGCCGGCTCCGCTCTATTTCGGCGGCGGACAGACGGACGCGCCGCCGCCCGTGCCGGCGCAGGCGCACGCCGAACCCGAGCCCGCCCCGTCCGCCCCGACACCGGAGGAGGCCGCCGAGGACCGGCCGCGCCGCACCGGCTGGTGGGCGCGACGCATGGCCGGCGACAAGTCCTGAGGGCACGGATGAGGAGCGCCTGGGTCGATCGCGACGCGCAGGCGCTCATCGACCGCTACGCCGGGCAGGGCATCGGCGCGGATCTGGCCCTGCGCGTCTACACCACGCGACTGCTCGGGCAGGACCCGAAGCTCGTGCTGCACGGCGGCGGCAACACCTCGGTCAAGACGCGCGTGCGCGATCTTCTCGGCGAGGACGCCGAGGTGCTGTGCGTCAAGGGCAGCGGTTGGGACATGGCGACGATCGAGCCGGCCGGGCTCCCGGCGGTGCGCCTGGCGCCGCTGCGCAAGCTGCGCGCGCTCGATGCGCTCTGCGACGAGGACATGGTGCGCATCCAGCGCGCCAACCTCATCGATCCGATGGCGCCCAATCCTTCGGTCGAGACGCTGCTACACGCCTTCCTGCCGCACAAATTCGTCGACCACACCCATTCGACCGCGGTGCTCAGCCTCGTCGATCAACCCGACGGGCCGGCGATCTGCGAAGAGGTCTATGACGGCCGCCTCGGGCTCGTGCCGTATCTGATGCCGGGCTTCGCGCTGGCGAAGAAGTCGGGGGAGGTCTTCGACGCGGCCTCCGCGGTCGACGGGCTGATCCTGATCAAGCACGGCATCTTCACCTTCGGGGCGAGCGCGCGCGAAGCCTACGAGCGCATGATCGAGATGGTCACGCTCGCCGAGGCGCGGCTCACGCGTGCGCGCACGGCAGTGTTCGTCACCGCCCGATTGCCGCAGCGCACGGCGGCGCTCGCCGACGTGGCGCCGATCGTGCGCGGCGCCTGCAGTCTCAAGGACGCGAAGGTCGAGGGCGCCTATCGGCGGCTGATCCTCGAGTTCCGCGAAAACGCCGCGATCCTCAATTTCGTCAACGGGGCCGAGGTCGCACGCTACAGCCAGGCCGGCGTGGTGACGCCCGACCACACCATCCGCACCAAGAACTGGCCCCTCGTCGTCACGCCGCCGGAGGACCGCAGCCTCGGCGATTTCAAACAATCCACGACGACCGCTGTCCAGGCCTTCATCGATCGGTATAAAACCTATTTCGATCGCAACAATGCGCGCTGCAACGGCACCAAGCGCATGCTCGACCCGCTGCCGCGCGTGGTGCTCGTGCCCGGACTTGGCCTGTTCGGCCTCGGCCGCAGCAAGAAGGACGCGCGCATCGCCGCCGACCTGGCGCAGGCCGCGGTCGAGACGATCACCGATGCGGAGGCGATCGGCCGCTTCGAGTCGATCAACGAAGCCGACATGTTCGATGTGGAATACTGGTCGCTCGAGCAGGCCAAGCTCGGCAAGGAGCCGGAGAAGCCGCTCGCCGGACAGATCGCCGTCGTCACCGGCGCCGGCGGCGCCATCGGGGCGGCGACCGCGCGCGCCTTCGCGGCGGCCGGCACCGAGGTCGCGCTCCTCGACATCGACGAGGATGCCGGGCGCACAAGGGCAAGGGAGATCGGCGGGGCGGCGCTTGCGGTCGGCTGCGACGTGACCGATGCCGCGTCGGTGCGCGCCGCCTTCGATCGCGTGGCGGAGGCCTTCGGCGGCGTCGATATCGTGGTGTCGAATGCCGGCGCCGCCTGGCAGGGTCGTATCGGCGAGGTCGACGAGGCGGTGCTGCGGCAGAGTTTCGAACTCAACTTCTTTGCTCACCAGCGGGTGGCGCAGAACGCCGTGCGCGTGATGCTGGCGCAAGGCACCGGCGGCGTCCTGCTGTTCAACGTGTCGAAGCAGGCGGTCAATCCCGGCCCGAATTTCGGCCCCTACGGCCTGCCCAAAGCGGCGACGCTTTTCCTGGTGCGCCAGTACGCGCTCGACTACGGCGCCGAGGGCATCCGCGCCAATGCGGTCAATGCCGACCGCATCCGCTCCGGCCTGCTCACGCCGCAATTCATCGCCGCACGCGCCAAGGCGCGAGGCTTGAGCGAGCACGACTACATGGCCGGCAACCTGCTCGGCCGCGAAGTCACCGCTGAGGACGTGGCCCAGGCGTTCCTGCACCAGGCGCTCGAGCTCAAGACCACCGGCGACGTCACCACCGTCGACGGCGGCAACATCGCCGCGGCATTGCGATAGCCATGCGCGGTGATCGGAAATCCAACCTTGGGGTCGTGGCCGGCATCAAGCAGGGCTTGGCCGACGTGGAGGCCGACCGGGTCGTGCCGCACGACGAGGCGATGAGAAGAATCCGCGCGACGATCGAACGGGCGGCAAAGCAAGCAGTGAAATCGAACCGCCGCCCGAGACGACCCCGTGATTGATGCGGGTCGCGCTCAGTCGCTCGCCAGGATGACGTTCTTCACCAGCGGGTAGATCTGGCTCTCCCAGCGCTTGCCGCTGAACACGCCGTAATGGCCGACGCCGGGCTGCATGTGGTGGCGCTTCAGGTAGGGCCGCAGCCGGCCGCACAGGTCGTGCGCGGCGACGGTCTGGCCGACCGCGCACACGTCGTCCTTCTCGCCCTCGACCGTGAGCAGCATGGTGCGCCGGATCGCGCCCGGGTCGACGCGTTCGCCGCGGAATTTGAGTTCTCCGAGCGCCAATGCGGGCCGCTGGAACACGCGCTCGACCGTCTCCAGGTAGAACTCCGCGGTCAAATCGAGCACGGCGAAATACTCGTCATAGAACGCCTGGGTGACGCGCGCCTTCTCGTGCTCGCCGTTCGCCAGATGGTCGTAGAGGTCGCGGTGCGCCTTGATGTGCCGGTCGAGGTTCATGCTCATGAACGCCGCGAGCTGCACGAAGCCCGGATAGACGCGCCGCATGGCGCCGCCATAGCGCAGGGGCACGCCGGCGATGAGGTTGCGCTCGAACCACTCGATCGGCCGGCCGGTGGCAAGCTCGTTGACCCTGGTCGGATTGACCCGCGTGTCGATCGGACCCGCCATCAGCGTCATGCTGCGCGGCGTCGCGGCGTTGCCGGTCTGCGCCATCACCGCGACGGCGACCAGCGCGGCGACGCACGGCTGGCACACCGCCAAGACGTGGGCGCCGGGCCCCATCGTCTCGAGGAATTTGATCAGGTGCTCGACGTAATCGTCGAAGCCGAACCGTCCGTGCCCCAGGTTCACGTCGCGCGCGTTGTGCCAGTCGGTGACGTAGACGTCGTGCTCGGGCAGCATGGTGCGCACGGTGCCGCGCAGGAGCGTGGCGAAATGGCCCGACAGCGGCGCCACCAGAAGGACGCGCGGCTGCGGCGCGTCGATGTCCTTGCGAAAGTGCAGCAGAGTGCCGAACGGGGTGGCGCAGGCGCTTCGTTCGCGCACCGCGACCTCGCGATTGCCTACGGCGACGCGGGCGATGCCGAACGGCGGACGCTCATGGGTGAGGCCGGCGCGGGCGATCAGCTCGTACGCCGCGGTGAGATTGCGCAGCGCCGCGTGGCCGGTGGTCGCGGCGAGCCCGGAGGAACGGCCGAGCGCCCCGGCCATGCCGGCGAAAGCGCGGACCGGGCGCATGATGTCGGCATGAGCCTGGTAGGCTTCGTAGAGCATCGATGGCGCCGGTGCGGTCGGCCCGCCCCGTTCCCTGACACATCCCGGCAAACCGAAGCGTAGTGGATTTGATGTTGCGCCGCGAGATAATTGTTGATGTTGCGGGCCTGGCTGGGGACAATCGACCGTGCCGGGGTGAGGCCGGAAGGCAGTTCGGGATCGACTTCAGTGAAGTCGCCTAACGAGCTGGTTTTCCGGAGCATTCCGGCTCGCCGCGCCTCGCGGCCGCGCCGTGAACCGAAGGGGGCGTCGCATGGCCGAGGCAACACTGACCATCAGCAGCAAGAATTACGGCTCCTGGTCGCTGCGCGGCTGGCTCCTGTGCAGGCTCGTCGGCCTCGCCTTCGACGAGGAGGTCATCCCGAGCGACGACCCATCGATTCGCGCCGAACTGCTTCTGCTTTCGCCCTCCTTCCTGGTGCCCTGCCTGACCCACGACGGCGTCAAGGTGTGGGACACGCTGGCGATCGCCGAGTATCTGCATGAGATCAGGCCGGCCGCCGGCCTGCTCCCCGACGACCGCGCCGCGCGCGCCCATTGCCGCGCGGTGTGCGGCGAGATGCACTCGGGCTTCAGCAACCTGCGCTCGGCCCTGCCGATGAACCTCAAGGCCCACTATCCGGGCTTCAAGATCTGGGCGGGGGCGCAGGCCGATATCGAGCGGGTGACGGCGATCTGGCGCGAGTGCCTTGCCGCCTACAAGGGGCCCTATCTGTTCGGGGCGCAGCCCGGCATGGCCGACGCCATGTACGCGCCGGTGTGCACGCGCTTTGCGACCTACGACGTGCGGCTCGATTCCGACTGCGCGGCTTATTGCCGGACTGTGATGACCGCGCCGTTCATGCAGGAATGGATCGCCGCCGCCAAGACGGAGCCGGACGAGCTGGAAGAGCTGGACGTCGAGTTTTGACGGATGTAGGAACGGCGCATACTTCCTTCTAGGGTGGGTTAGCGCCGAAGGCGCGTAACCCACCACCAAGCAAGCCCCGACCTCTGGATCAAACAAGCCGCGATCCGCCGATCAAACAAATGGTGGGTTACGCCGGCGCCGCCCTTCGGGCTCCGCCGGCTAACCCACCCTACCCGCGCTTGAGCCACTTCCCGATCCGCGCGACCGCCTCGCGCATGTCGTCGGCCGCGCCGGCGTAGCAGAAGCGGATGAAATCGTGGCCGTGCACGGGATCGAAATCGATGCCCGGCGTGGCGGCGACGCCGGCCTCCTCCAGCATGCGCTTGGCGAAGTCGAGGCTGTCGTTCGAGAAGCGCGACACGTCGGCATAGAGATAGAACGCGCCGTCGACCGGCAGGAATTTGTCGAGCCCCGCGCGCGGCAAACCCTCGACCAGGATGCGGCGGTTCTCCTCGTAGCCGTGCTTGACCGCTTCCATCTCGGCGCGGCCGTCGAACGCCGCCTGCGCTGCGACCTGCGAGAGCGTCGGCACCGAGATGGCGAGGTTCTGCTGCAGCCGCTCGATCGGCCGCACCAGCGCCGGCGGCACCACCATCCAACCGACGCGCCAGCCGGTCATGCAGAAATATTTGGAGAACGAATTGATGATGACCGCGTGCTCGGACAGGTCGGCCACGGTCCGCGCCGGGAACGCATAGTCGAGGCCGTGATAGATCTCGTCGGAGATGAAGCGGATGCCCTCGGCCTGCGCCGCCTCGACGAGCGCGGCGAGCGTCTCGCCGCGGATCATGGTGCCGGTCGGGTTCGCCGGGCTTGCCACCAGCACGCCGTGCAGCGGCTTTTGCCGGTGCGCGTCGAGCAGCGCCTCGACGGTGATCGCCCAGCGCGTCTCGCCCTTGGTCTCGATCAGCACCGGTTCGCAGCCGAGCGCGGTAAGGATGTGGCGATAGGGCGGATAGCCGGGGTTGGCCAGGGCCACCCGGGCGCCCGGCTCGAACAGAGACAGGAAGGCGAGGATGAAGGCCGCCGACGAGCCGGTGGTGACCACGACGCGCTCCGCATCGAGCGCCACGCCGTAGCGCTCGGCATAGTGCCGCGCGATGCGCGCGCGCAAAGCCGGGATGCCGAGCGCCTGGGTATAATCGATGCGT
>DASPZC010000121.1:0-4168 GCA_035636455.1 Xanthobacteraceae bacterium | reverse complement strand
CAAAAGCAATTGAAGAGTTGGCGTAGCCGGCGTGGACCGGCCCGCTGCCGCGGGCTGGGATCAACCGCTTCTTGTGCCAACTCGCAACGAGGCGGGACTTGGTGCCCTTATCGACGAGGGCGAGGTGCACCTCAAGGCGGGCGACGTGGTGGTGCAGCAGGCGACCAACCACGCGTGGGTGAACCGCGGCAGGGAGCCCTGCCGCATCGCGTTCATCCTGATGGACTCGCAGGAGCCGTAAGGTTTAACGCCGCGAGAGCAGGAACGCGCCGGCCATCGCGCCGGCGGCGCAGATGCTGATGAGCCCGTAGCGCGCGTCGCGGCGTGCCATCTCGTTCGCGAGCGTGGTGAGGATCCTGCCGCCGGTGGCCGACCACGGGTGGCCGACCGCGACCGAGCTGCCGTTCACGTTGACGCGGCTCCAGTCGATGCGTCCGGTGGCGGGACCTTTCCAACCGCGCTCCCATGCCGCCGCGTTCGCCAGTACCTGCGCGGCGAAGGCCTCGTGGACCTCGAGCAGATCGATGTCGGCGAGCTTGAGCCCGGCTCGTGCGAGGAGGCGCGGCACCGTGATCGCGGGCGCCATCAGCAGGCCTTCATCCGGGTGCAGCGCGGCGTAGTCCATCGCTTCGATGAAGGCGAGCGGCCGGCGGCCTTCGCGCTGCGCGCGCTCCTCGCTCATCAGGAGCACCGCGGAAGCGCCGTCGGTCACGGGCGATGCGTTGCCCGCGGTGATGGTGCCGTCGGCCCCGAACGCGGGCTTGAGCGTCGCGAGCCGCTCCAATGAAGTATCGGGCCGCGGGCCGCTGTCCTTCGCGACGCCCTCGAGCGGTACGATCTCGGCGGCGAGCTTGTCGGCCGCGGCGACCGCGTTGCGGTGGCTCGCGAGCGCGATCTCGTCCTGGCGCGTGCGCGGGATCTCCCACTGCTTGCGCGTGATCTCCATGTGCTCGCCCATCGACAGGCCGGTGGTCGGCTCGCAGAACGTGGCGGGATCGGCGCCGCTCAGCCACTCGACACCGCCGGCGATGCCGGCGCTGATGCGCCCGCGCGCGATGGCGTCGGCGATGATCGTCGCCGTGCGCAGGCCCGTGATGCAGTAGGACGACACGGTCTGCGCCTCGATCGACGCGGGCAGCCCGGCCTCGAACACGATCTCGCGCGCGATATTCGGCTTGCCGCGCTCGGGCACGACGGCGCCGAAGGCGATCGCCTCGATGCCAGCGGGATCGACGTTGTGGCGGCTCACCATGCCGCGCACCGCATGTGTGGCCAGCGCGAGTGGACTGAGCTTGGCGAAGGCTTGGCCGGCCTTGACGAAAGGGGTGCGGGCTCCGGCGACGATGGCGACTCTGGGGGAGGTCATGGAATTCTCCGCTTGACAGCGTTGGGGATGCAAAATATGATACTCGTCATATGAAAACAGTCAAGGCCGCCGCCGGCTCCAAGAAGGAGCAGACCCGCGAGCGCATCCTGCGCGCGGCGGCGCGCGCCATCCGCAAGCACGGCTACGAAGGCGTCGGCGTCGCCGACGTCATGAAGGAAGCGGGCCTCACGCACGGCGGCTTCTACGCGCACTTCGATTCGCGCGACACGCTGCTCGCCGCGGCGGTGGACCAGGCGGGCGCCGAGTCGACCGAAAACCTGAGTCGCGCGGTCGCCGCGGCGAAGCCGGGCGAGGAGCTGATGGCGCTGGTCGACACCTATCTCGACGAGCGGCACGTCACCGCGGCCGAGCACGGGCTGGGCTGCGCCATCGCCGCGGCGGGGAGCGAGGTGCCGCGCCAGCAGGCCGAAGTGCGCCGCGCCGCAGCCCGGCGCATCAAAGATCTCATCGGCTTCGTCGAGCGGCAGTTCCCGGAATGGGGCAAAAGCGCCGCGCACGAGAAGGCAATGGGCGTCGTCGCGAGCATGGTCGGGGCGCTGATGCTCGCGCGCGCCGTGGACGACCCGCAGCTCTCGAAAGCGATTCGCAAGTCGGCGCGCGAGCTGATCCGCGGCGCCGCCGGCTGAGCTTTTTTTTGCACTTTAATATGATGTTCGTCATATCAGGGAGCGGTAGATGAGCAGGAAGCAGATCGGTATCATCATCGCGGCGGGCCTGGTGTTCGCGCTGATCTTCGGCGTGCGCCAGTCGGTGGCGCTCTTCATCGGGCCGCTCAACTCGGCGACCGGCCTCGGCATCGCCTCGATCAGCCTGGCGTTCGCCTGCGCGCAGCTCATGTGGGGCATCACGCAGCCCATCGCCGGGGCGGTGGCCGACAAGTACGGCACCGGGCGCGTGATCGCCATCGGCGCGGTGCTCGTCATGCTCGGCACGGTGCTGACGCCGCACGCGACCAGCACCTGGATGCTGGTACTCCTGATCGGCGTCGTCGCCGCGGGCGGCGGCGGCATGGCGGGGCTGGGCGTGCTGATGTCGGCGGTGGCGCGCGCGCTGCCGCCCGAGAAGCGCGGCATCGCGAGCGGCATGGTGAACGCCGGCGGCTCGTTCGGCCAGTTCGTGGTCGCGCCGCTCGCTATCGTGCTCACCGGCATGCTCGGCTGGATCGGCGCACTTACGGCGCTCGGCCTTCTCTCGCTCGCGATCGTGCCGCTCGCCTTCGTGCTGCGCGGCAAGCATCCCGCGGCGGCGCACGGCGCGGCCCCGGAGAAGTCGATGAAGCACGCGGTGCGCGACGCGTGGAACGATCCGAGCTTCCTGCTGCTGACCGCGGGATTCTTCGTTTGCGGCTTCCACGTCGCGTTCATCGCCACGCACCTGCCGGGCGTGGTGGCGCTGTGCGGGCTGCCGCCCGCGGTCGGCGCCTGGGCGCTCTCGCTCATCGGGCTCTTCAACATCGCCGGCAGCTTCGCCTCGGGCTGGGCGATCGGCCGCTGGCGGATGAAGAGCGTGCTCTCGCTCCTCTACGCCGCGCGCGCGCTGGCCGTATTGGCTTTCGTCTTTGCGCCGAAAACGACGACGACGTTCATGATCTTTGCGATCGTGCTCGGCATCACCTATCTCTCGACCGTGCCGCCGACCGTCGGGCTGGTGGGCAAGCTGCACGGCATGCGCTACGTCGCGACGCTCTTCGGCATCGTGATGCTCTCGCACCAGGTCGGCGGCTTCCTCGGCGCCTGGCTCGGCGGCCAGGTGTTCGAGCGCACCGGCAGCTACGACTGGCTCTGGTACATCGACATCATGCTGGCGATCGGCGCGGCGCTCATCCACATGCCGATCAGGGAAGCGCCGCGGCTCAAGCCGGCGCTCGCGACGTAGGAGAGGCGCATGGCATACAAACGCATCCTCGTTCCCGTCGACGGCAGCCCGACCTCGAGCCGCGGCCTGCGCGAGGCGATCGGCTTCGCCAGGGCGCAGAAAGCGCGGCTGCAGCTCGTCCACGTCGTCGACGTCCACAACGCCGTGCTCGCGGGCCTGGAAGGCGCCGCCGCCGTGACGGATCTCGCCGCGGCGCTCAAGGCGCGCGGTCGCAAGATCCTCGCGAACGCCGCCACGGCCGCGCGCAAGGCCGGGCTCGCGTGCGACACGGTATTGCTGGAGAGCCTGACCGGCCCGGCCGCCGAGCCGATCGTGCGGCAGGCGCGCAAGTGGCACGCCGATCTCATCGTCATCGGCACGCACGGCCGGCGCGGCCTGAAGCGGGTGGTGATGGGCAGCGACGCCGAGCAGATCGTGCGCAACGCGCCGGCGCCGGTAATGCTGGTGCGGCAAGCGTGAACCCTCAGGAGACGTAAATGCGAAAGCTCGAAGGAAAGATTGCCCTGGTTACCGGGGCCAACAGCGGCATCGGCCTCGCCACCGCGAAGCGCTTCGTAAGCGAAGGCGCCTATGTGTTCATCACCGGGCGGCGCGACGCGGAGCTCGCCGCCGCGGCGGCGCAGATCGAAAGAAACGTCACTGCGGTACCGGGCGACGTATCCAGGCCCGCCGATCTTGATCGCCTGTTCGCACAAATCAAGCGCGAGAAAGGCAGGCTCGATGTGCTCTTCGCCAATGCCGGCGTGGCGAAGTACGCGCCGCTCGGCACGATCACCGAGGAGTTCTACGACTCGATTTTCGACATCAACGTGAAGGGCCTGCTCTTCACCGTGCAGAAGGCGCTGCCGCTCATGCCGGATGGCGCCTCGATCATCCTGAACGCCTCCATCGTAGGCAGCAAAGGCC
>DASPZC010000120.1:0-3552 GCA_035636455.1 Xanthobacteraceae bacterium | reverse complement strand
CCTGGAGCTTGAGGTCCTGCGCGTCGAGCCGCGCCACCACGTCGCCGGATCGCACCCGGTCGCCGACTTCGACCGCAAAAAGGCCGCGAAGGACGAGGCGGACGGCCGCCTGCAGCGCGCGAGACGCGCGCTCGACCTCGCGCGCAACCAATTCGCCTATGCGGAACTCAGGGCCGACGCCGACGGCGTCATCACCGCGACGCTCGCGGAGCCCGGCCAGGTCGTCGCCGTCGGCCAGGGCGTGGCGCGGCTCGCGCACCGCGGCGAAAAGGAGGCGGTGGTCGCACTGCCGGAGACCTGGCTCGCCCAGGCACGCAACGGCCGCGCCACCGTGCGCCTGTGGTCGGACCCGGACCGCACTTTCGCGGCACATCTACGCGAACTATCGCCCCAGGCCGACACCGCGACGCGCACCTACGCGGCGCGCTTCACTATTCGCGACGCGGACGACACCGTCGCGCTCGGCATGACCGCGACGGTCACGCTGGCGCAGCCGGCCGACGCGCCGATCGCAAAGCTGCCGCTCGCCGCGGTCGTCAACCGCGGCGCCGGCCCGGCCGTCTACGTGGTGGCCGAGAGTGGAGCGCTCGACCTGCGCCCGGTCGCGGTCGCCTCGTTCACCGAGGACGCCGCGCTCGTCACCGCTGGCGTCAACGACGGCGACAAGGTCGTGACGCTCGGCGTGCAGAAACTCGAACCCGGGCTTCGGGTGCGCGCGGTCGAGCCGCGCTGAACGACGCCATTCAAAGGAGCGCGCGCCATGCAACGCTTCAACCTCTCCCAATGGGCGATCACGCACCGGGCGCTGGTGCTGTTCATGATCATTCTGCTCGGCGGCGCCGGCGCCTATTCCTATTTCAATCTCGGCCGCGCCGAGGACCCCTCGTTCACCATCAAGGTGATGATCGTCAACGTCGCCTGGCCGGGCGCAACCGCGTCGCAGATGCAGACGCAGGTGGCCGACAAGATCGAGAAGAAGCTGCAGGAACTGCCCTATCTCGACCGGGTAGAAAGCTATTCGCAGCCCGGCGTCTCCTTCATCCAGGTGCTGCTCACCGACAAGACGCCGCCCGCCAAGGTCAAGGACCTGTGGTACCAGGTGCGCAAGAAGGTCGGCGACATCCGCGGCGAGCTGCCGGCCGGCATCGTCGGACCGAACTTCAACGACGAGTACGGCGACGTCTATTCGGCGCTCTACATGCTCAGCGCCGACGGCCTCGGCCTCGCCGATCTGAAGACGCGCGCCGAGGACATCCGCCAGCGCCTGCTGCGCGTGCCCGACGTCAACAAGGTCGACATCGTCGGCGAACGGCCGCAAAGAATTTTCATCGAGTTCAGCCATGCCAAGCTGGCGACGCTAGGCATCACGCCGCAGCAGATTTTCGACAGCGTGGCGCGGCAGAACGCGATCGTGTCGGGCGGCTCGGTCGACACCACGGCCGACCGGATCAATCTGCGGGTGACCGGCGCGTTCTCCGGCGTTGCCGCCATCGCGGCGGTGCCGGTCGAAGCCGGCGGGCGCACGTTCCGGCTCGGCGACATCGCCAACGTCAAGCGCAGCTACCAGGATCCCGCGACCTTCATCGTGCGCGAGGACGGCAAGCCCGCGCTCGGCCTCGGCGTGTCGATGCAGGACGGCGCCAACATCGTCGCGCTCGGCCGCAACCTCAAGCAGGCAATGGCCGCCGTCACCGCCGAGCTGCCGGTCGGCATCGAGGTCACGCAGATCGCCGACCAGCCGCGCATCGTCGAGGGCTCGGTGTCGGAATTCGTCGAGACCTTCGTCGAAGCGCTCGGCATCGTGCTGCTGGTGAGCTTCCTTTCGCTCGGCTGGCGCACCGGCATCGTGGTCGCGCTCTCGGTGCCGCTGGTGCTCGCCATCGTGATGATGGTGATGTACGCCGCCGGCCTCGATCTCCACCGCATCACGCTCGGCGCGCTGATCATCGCGCTCGGGCTCCTGGTCGACGACGCGATCATCGCCATCGAGATGATGGTGGTGAAGATGGAGCAGGGATTCGATCGCACGCGGGCGGCGACCTACGCGTGGACCTCGACCGCCTTCCCGATGCTCACCGGCACGCTGGTAACTGCCGCCGGGTTCCTGCCGGTGGGCTTCGCAAAGTCGAGCTCGGGCGAATATGCAGGCGGCATTTTCTGGGTGGTGACGCTCGCGCTCGTCGCCTCATGGTTCGTGGCCGTGGTGTTCACGCCTTATCTCGGGCTCAAGCTGCTGCCGAATCTGGCCAAGCACGGCGCGCGCGAACATCCCGACGCCATCTACGACACGCGCATCTATCGGGCGCTGCGCCGCGTCGTGGCCGGCGCGCTCAAGCGCCGCGGCACCGTGGTGGCCGTCACCGTACTGATGTTCGTCGCTTCGGTGGCCGGCTTCCGTTTCGTCCAGCAGCAGTTCTTCCCGACCTCGACGCGCACCGAGCTGTTCTTCGAGATGCGGCTGCCGGAGGGGACCGCGATCGGCGTCACCGACGCGACGGCGAAGCAGGCGGAGCGCCTCGTCGCCGGCGATCCCGACGTCCTCACCTACACGACCTATGTGGGCCAGGGCTCGCCGCGCTTCTGGCTCGGCCTCAACCCGGTGCTGCCGAACGCGAACTTCGCCCAGATCGTCATCGTCACCAAGGACACCGAGGGGCGCGAGCGCGTCAAGGCGCGGCTCGACCGCGCCATCGCCGACGGCGCGCTGCCGCGGGCGCGCGTGCGCGTCGACCGGTTCGTGTTCGGGCCGCCGGTCGGCTTCCCGGTGCAGTTCCGCGTCGTCGGTCCCGATCCGATGAAGGTGCGGGCGATCGCCGAGGACGTTCGCGCGGTGATGGCGCAGAACGCGAAAGTGGTCGATCCGCATCTCAACTGGACCGAACAGGAGAAGTCGATCCGGCTCGAGGTCGACCAGGACCGCGCCCGCGCGCTCGGCCTCACCCCGCAGGACGTGGCGCAGACCCTGCAGACGCTGCTGTCCGGCTTCACCGTCACGCAGTATCGCGAGGGCATCGAGCACATCGACGTGGTGGCGCGCGCCGTTGCGGCCGAGCGGCTCGCGCTCGACCGCCTGCCGGAGCTGACCATCGCCACGCGCAACGGCGTCGCCGTGCCGCTGTCGCAGATCGCGCGGCTCACTTACGAATACGAGGAGCCGATCCTGTGGCGGCGCAACCGCGACATCGTGCTGACCGTGCGCGGCGACGTCGTCGACAACGTGCAGGCGCCGGACGTGACCAACGAGGTGCTGCCCAAGCTGCAGGGCATCAAGGACGCCCTGCCCTACGGCTATCGCATCGAGACCGGCGGATCGATCGAGGAGAGCGTCAAGGCGAACGCCTCGCTCATCGCCGTGTTCCCGGTGATGGCAGTCGTCATGCTGGGGCTGCTGATGGTGCAGCTGCAGAGCTTTTCGCGGCTGGCGCTGGTGTTCGTCACGGCGCCGCTCGGGCTGATCGGCGCGACCGGCGCCCTCCTCATCTCCGGCCGGCCGTTCGGTTTTGTCGCGCTGCTCGGCCTGATCGCGCTCGCCGGCATGATCATGCGCAACAC
>DASPZC010000119.1:0-10166 GCA_035636455.1 Xanthobacteraceae bacterium | reverse complement strand
TCGACGATTATGTGATCCCGATCGGCAAGGCCCGGATCGTGCGCTCCGGCGGCCACGTGACGATCATCTCGTGGTCGAACGGCATGACCTATGCGCTGAAGGCGGCCGACGAGCTTGCCAAGGACGGCATCGAGGCCGAGGTGATCGACCTGCGCACGCTGCGTCCGATGGATACCGACACCATCATCGCCTCGGTCAAGAAGACCGGACGCGCGGTGACGGTGGAGGAGGGCTGGCAGCAGTCAGGCGTCGGCGCCGAGGTCGCCGCCCGCATCATGGAACATGCGTTCGACTATCTCGATGCGCCGGTGGCGCGCGTCTCTGGCAAGGACGTGCCGATGCCCTATGCGGCGAACCTGGAAAAGCTCGCGCTCCCCTCGGTCGCCGAAGTGGTCGAGGCCGCCAAGGCCGTTTGCTATCGGTGACCCCATGACCAAGAAATCCTACGACTCGCTGGGAATTCCGCCGGCGGCGCGCAACGAAGGCGGCGCCGAGGTGCTGCGCGTGGCGGTGGTCGGGCAAGGGCTCGCCATGTCCATGCGCCGCGCGTTCGACGACCCCGCCGCGTGGGGCGCGCTGCTCGCGACCGCGGCCCGTCAGGTTGCGCAGATCTACGCGAGCGAGACCGGCGTGAGCGAGGAGGCGGCGCGCGCGCGCATCCGCGAGGTGTTCGAGGCGGACCTGGAATCGGGCGAGGACGCCGGCACCGTCACGGCGGCCCGGTGAGATTTCGAGGCGCGTGCGATGCCCATCAACATCCTGATGCCCGCGCTCTCGCCCACCATGGAGAAGGGTAACCTCGCCAAGTGGCTCAAGAAGGAGGGCGAGCCGGTCAAGCCGGGCGACGTCATCGCCGAGATCGAGACCGACAAGGCGACCATGGAGGTCGAGGCGGTCGACGAGGGCGTGCTGGCGAAGATCGTGGTGCCGGAAGGCACCGCCGACGTGCCGGTCAATCAGCTGATCGCGGTGCTGGCGGGCGAGGGCGAGGACGTCAAGGCCGCCGCCGCCCAGGCCGGCAAGGGCGCGCCGGCGAAGCCGGCGCCCGCGGCCGCCGCGCCCGCGCCGAAAGCTCAGCCGGCACCGTCGCCCGCGGCGCAGCCGATCGTCGTGCCGCAGGCGCCCGCGCGCGCGGCGGCGGACGGCCAGCGCGGCCGCATCTTCGCCTCGCCGCTGGCGCGGCGCCTTGCCAAGGAAGCGGGCATCGACATCGGCCGCATTCCCGGCTCCGGACCGCACGGCCGCGTGATCGCCCGCGATGTCGCCGCGGCGCGCAGCGGTGCCCCGCTCAAGGCGCCGGCGGCGGGCGCGCCCGCGCCGCTGCCGATCGAGGCGCCGTCGGAGGAAAAAATCCGCGCGCTGTTCGAGCCCGGCAGCTACGAGGTCGTGCCGCACGACAACATGCGCAAGATCATCGCGCGGCGGCTGACCGAGTCGAAGCTGACCATCCCGCACTTCTATCTCACGCTCGACTGCACCATCGACCGGCTGCTCGGCGCGCGCGAGGAGATCAACGCGGCGGCGCCCAAGGACAAGGACGGCAAGCCCGCCTACAAGCTCTCGGTCAACGACTTCGTCATCAAGGCGCTGGCGCTGGCGCTGCAGCGGGTGCCGGAGGCGAACGTCACCTGGACCGAGGGCGCCATGCTCAAGCACAGGCACTCGGACGTGGGCGTGGCGGTGGCGATCAAGGGCGGGCTGATCACGCCGGTGGTGCGCAAGGGCGAGCTGAAATCGCTCTCGGCGATCTCGACCGAGATGAAGGACCTGGCGGCGCGCGCGCGGGCGCGAAAGCTCAAGCCCGAGGAATACCAGGGCGGCGCGACCGCGATCTCCAACCTCGGCATGTACGGCATCAAGGACTTTGCCGCGGTGATCAATCCCCCGCACGCGACGATCCTCGCGGTCGGCACCGGGGAGGAGCGGGCGGTCGTGCGTGGCGGCGCGGTGAGCGTCGCCACCCAGATGACCGTGACGCTCTCGACCGACCACCGCGCGGTCGACGGCGCGCTCGGCGCCGAGCTGATGGGCGCGTTCAAGGCGCTGATCGAAAATCCGGTGATGATGGTGGTGTGAGCGGCTGCGCTGCGGGCATGAACGGCACGAAGGATCGCACGGCGCTGCTCGCGCTCCTCTCCATGGTGGTCGCCACCATGAGCGTGTGCGCCGCGTTCTACCAGAACTACATCTATACCAGGCAGCTCGAGGCCATTCAGCGCAATGTCACCCGCGGCGAGTACATCCGCGCTTGCCGGGACGTCATCGAGGCCTATTTCCAGGTCAAGCTGCGCGTCGGCTTCATCGTCATGAACCACGCGCCGGCAGGCGCGGCGCAGGGGCAAAACATGCACGACATCGAGGCGGCCAATGCGGTGAGCCATTTCGGCGCGCTCGGCACGTACCTGGCCAACTTCCAGGACGAGGACACCCGCTACCGCTACACCATACTCACGCGCGAGCTGTCCCAGATCGTGCTCGCCGCACCGCGCGGCGCCGAGCCCGATCTCGACAAGCTGTTCGCCAAGGCCGACGAGATGTTTGCCGTCATGAACGACGATTGCGTGAAATCGGCGAAAGCCGTGCCGCTGTGAGGATCGAATGGCCGACACCAGTTTCGACATCATCATCATCGGCTCCGGGCCGGGCGGCTACGTCACCGCCATCCGCGCGGCGCAGCTCGGGTTCAAGACCGCGATCATCGAGCGCGAGTATCTCGGCGGCATCTGCCTCAACTGGGGCTGCATCCCCACCAAGGCGCTGCTGCGCTCGGCGGAGATTTTCCACTACCTGCAGCACGCCAAGGACTACGGGCTTTCTGCGCAGAACGTCGCCTACGACGCCCAGGCGGTGGTCAAGCGCTCGCGCGCCGTGTCGAAGCGGCTCAACGACGGCGTCGGCTTCCTGATGAAGAAGAACAAGGTGCAGGTGATCTGGGGCGAGGCTTCGATCGACGCGCCCGGCAAGGTCAGCGTGAAGCCCAAGGCCGAGGCGCCCAAGGGCGCGCTCGGGCCGGGCAGCTATCAATCAAAGCACATCATCATCGCGACCGGCGCGCGGCCGCGCGTGCTGCCCGGCATCGAGCCCGACCCGAAGCTGGTGTGGACCTATTTCGAGGCCATGGTGCCCGAGCGCGTGCCGAAATCGCTGCTGGTGGTCGGCTCGGGCGCGATCGGCGTCGAGTTCGCCTCGTTCTTCCGCACGCTCGGCTCCGAGGTGACGATCGTCGAGATCCTGCCGCAGATCTTGCCGGTCGAGGACGGCGAGATCGCCGCCTTCGCCCGCAAGGCGTTCGAGAAGCAGGGCATCAAGATCGTGACCGGCGCCAAGGTGACGCGCCTCGACAAGAAGGGCGACGGCGTCGCCGCCCACATCGAGGATGGCAAGGGCCAAAAGTCCTCGCTGAATGTCGAGCGCGTGATCTCGGCGGTCGGCGTGACCGGCAATATCGAGAATCTCGGGCTCGAGAAGGTGGGCGTGAAGACCGAGCGCGGCGCCATCGTCATCGATGCGCTCAACCGCACCAGCGTGGGAGGCATCTACGCCATCGGCGACGTCGCCGGGCCGCCGTTGCTGGCGCACAAGGCCGAGCACGAGGGCGTCGTCTGCGTCGAGGCGATCAAGGGCCTCGATCCGCATCCCATGGACAAGCAGCTGATCCCCGGCTGCACCTATTGCCAGCCGCAGATCGCCTCGGTCGGCCTCACCGAGGCGGCGGCGAAGGAAAAGAAGATCGACGTGCGTGTCGGGCGCTTCCCGTTCGTCGGCAACGGCAAGGCGATCGCGCTCGGCGAGGACCAGGGCCTCGTCAAGGTCATCTTCGACAAGAAGACCGGCCAGCTCCTCGGCGCCCACTTGGTCGGCGCCGAGGTAACCGAGCTGATCCAAGGCTACGTGGTTGCGATGAACCTCGAGACCACCGAAGCAGAGCTGATGCACACTATCTTCCCCCACCCGACGCTCTCCGAGGTGATGAAGGAAGCGGTGCTCGACGCCTATGGGCGCGTGCTGAATATTTGAGGCTGTGTTTTCTCTCCTGGGGGAGGATTTGGGCGGGGCGGTCTACCTAATCAACGTGTCCTATCCGGCGAACGCCTCGCCGGGCGGGTGACGGTTGACGAGCGCGAATCGGTTGGATTGCGAATGCGATGAGCTGGTTGCTGCCGTTCTCCGAAGTGGTGCGGAATCTCGGCCTTGTGATCGCCGCCGGCATAGGCATTTATCTTGCCTGGCGTCGCGTAAGCGCAGCGACGTTTGAACTGCTATCCACGTACCTGAAAGAGAGCGCCGCGAGGTATGGAGATCATGAGCCGCCAGTGGACGTGCGGGAAATCATGAATATAATCAAAGACTACGTGGTGCAAGGATGAACAAGGTCGCGCAAGCAGCTGAAAAACAGCCCTTCCGGCTCCGATTGCAGGGCGCCTTCCTGCGGCGGACCGACTTGAGCCACACGAACCTCAAGCGCGCCGATCTCAGCCGCGCGGATTTTGCCCATGCCAGCTTTCGCGGAGCGGATTTCGAGGATGCGATTCTCCACGGGACAAATCTCAGTGGCGCTGATCTCACGGACGCGCGCTTTCCGGGGACCGATTTCAGGGACGCAGTTGTCGAAGGCGCTATCTTCAAGGGAGCCGATCTCAGCGGGGCCAAGAACCTCACGCCTTCGCAGTTGAAATCCGCCGTTATTGACGACGCGACGAAACTGCCCGTCAACACTGCGAGTTCCTAATTTCTCGGGCCAGCCCAGTTAGTCGGGCTCCGCGCGGACCGCTGCCCGTGTCAGCTTGCGGACGGGGGCGCGGAGCCGTACCTAAGGGGCAGAATCGCTGTCCGGAGCCGCCATGGCCGTGGTCCACGATACGCTCGCCGCATCGCCGGCCCGCCCGCGCCATCCCGAGAAGGCGCATCGGCCCGAGACGCCGGCGCTGCGCAAGCCCGATTGGATCCGGGTGAAGGCGCCGGGCTCGCCGGGCTATGCCGAGACGCGCCGCATCGTGCGCGAGAACGGCCTGCACACCGTGTGCGAGGAGGCGGGCTGCCCGAACATCGGCGAGTGCTGGGAGAAGAAGCACGCCACCTTCATGCTCATGGGCGACGTGTGCACGCGCGCCTGCGCGTTCTGCAACGTCAAGACCGGTCTGCCGGGCGCGCTCGATCCCGATGAGCCCGCCCACGTCGCCGCGGCGGTGGCCAAGCTCGGCCTCGCCCACGTGGTTATCACCTCGGTCGACCGCGACGATCTCGACGACGGCGGGGCACGTCATTTTGCGGAGACCATCCGCGCCGTTCGCGCGCAAACGCCGGCGACCACCATCGAGGTGCTCACCCCGGATTTCTTGCGCAAGGACGGCGCGGTCGACACCGTGGTGGCGGCGCGGCCGGACGTGTTCAACCACAATCTCGAGACGGTGGCGTCGAAATACCTGACGGTGCGGCCGGGCGCGCGCTATTTCCACTCGATCCGCCTGCTGCAGCGGGTGAAGGAGATCGACCCGGCGATGTTCACCAAGTCGGGCATCATGGTCGGGCTCGGCGAGGAGCGCAATGAGGTGCTGCAGCTGATGGACGACCTGCGCTCGGCCCAGGTCGACTTTCTCACCATCGGGCAGTATCTGCAGCCGACCCGCCGCCACCACCCGGTGGTGCGCTTCGTGCCGCCGGACGAGTTCAAGGCCTACGCGACCATCGCCTTCGCCAAGGGTTTTCTGATGGTGTCGTCGTCGCCGCTGACGCGCTCCTCGCATCACGCCGGCGACGATTTCGCCCGGCTGCGCGCCGCGCGGGAGGCGAAGCTCGCATCCTGATCGGCGCCATGCCCCGTTTCACCACCAAGCGCCGGGTGCGCCATTCGGCGGCCGACATGTTCGCGCTGGTGGCCGACGTCGAGCGCTACCCGGAATTCGTGCCCCTCTGTCGCGCGCTGAAAATCCGCCGGCGGGTGGCGAGCGGGGACGGGGTCGAGACGCTCACTGCGCAGATGACCGTCGCCTACAAGATGATCCGCGAGACCTTCACCAGCCGGGTGACGCTCGACCGGCCGCGCCTGCGAATCCTGGTGGAATATCTCGACGGCCCGTTCAGCGATCTCGACAATCGCTGGACTTTTCGGCCGCTCGGCGAGCAGGCCTGCGAGGTCGAGTTCTTCATCGCCTACGAGTTCCGCAGCCGCACCCTCGGCCTCGTCATGGGCGCCATGTTCGACGCCGCTTTCCGCCGCTTCGCCGAGGCGTTCGAGCGCCGCGCGGACGTGGTGTTTGTGTGAGCCGAGGCATTTGTAGCCCGGATGAGCGAAGCGAAAATCCGGGATCGTCCCGCATTACGCTCTGCTCCATGCAGGCTACAACGTTGCCAGCTTCTTCAGCATCGCGAGCGCCACCAGCACCGACTCGCGCCGCACGGCGGCGCGGCCGATGTCGCCGAAGCGGCGTTCCTCGTGCACGAGCCGGCCGTGGCGCGCGGCCGCCGCGAAGTGCACGAGGCCGACCGGCTTGTCCGGCGTCCCGCCGCCCGGCCCGGCGATGCCGGTGACCGCGACCGCGAGGTCGGCGGCCGAGCGGGCGATCGCGCCCCGCGCCATCGCCTCGACGGTGTCCCGGCTCACCGCGCCGCGCGCCGCGAGCGTCGCCGTGTCGACGCCGAGCATCTCCTGCTTCGCCTCGTTCGAATAGGTGACGAAGCCGCGCTCGACCACATCGGACGAGCCGGCGATGTCGGTGAGCGCGCCGACGACGAGGCCGCCGGTGCACGATTCGGCGGTGGCGACTTTCAGTCCGTGCGCGCGGCAGGCGTCGAGCACGCGCCGCGCCGCTGCGGCCACGTCTTCATCGCTCACGGCGCGCTCCACGGCAGCCGCACCGTCGCGGTCGCGAGCGCCGCGATGCCTTCGCCGCGGCCGGTGAAGCCGAGCCGTTCGCTGGTGGTGGCCTTGACCGCAACGCGCGCCACATCGACGGCGGCAATCGCCGCGATGCGCGCGCGCATGGCGTCGCGGTGCTCGCCGATGCGCGGCGCCTCGCACACGAGGGTGAGGTCGAGATGGGCGATGGCGCCGCCGCGCGCGCGCACCCGCTCCGACGCAAAGGCGAGGAACCGGTCGGACGCCGCGCCGCGCCATTGCGGATCGCTGGGTGGAAAATGCGTGCCGATGTCGCCCTCGGCGAGCGCGCCCAGCAGCGCGTCGGTGAGCGCATGCAGGCCGACGTCCGCGTCGGAATGGCCGACAAGGCCGCGCGCATGCGCGATCTTCACGCCGGCGAGCATCACGTGATCGCCCGGCCCGAAGGCGTGCACGTCGAACCCGGTGCCGGTGCGCAGGTCGGCGAGCGCGGCAAGATGATGTTGTTCGGCGCGCACCACGTCCTCGGCGGTGGTGAGCTTGACGTTGCCGCGCTCACCCTCGAACAGAGCCACGTCGAGCCCCGCCCACTCGGCAAGCGCGGCATCGTCGGTGAAGTCCTCGCGTCCCGCCTCGGCGGCGCGGCGGTGCGCGGCGAGCAAACGGTCGAACAGAAAAACCTGCGGCGTCTGCACGGTGCGCAGCCGCGTGCGGTCGAGCGTCGTTTCGACCCGCGCGCCGGCGGGATCGACGGATTTCACCGTATCGGTGACGGGCAGCACCGGGATCGCCGCCCCGGTCGCGCCGATCGCGGCGATCGCCCGGCTGACCAGGGCGGCCGACGCGTAGGGCCGCGCCGCGTCATGTACCAGCACCGCGTCGGGGCGCTTGTCGGCCAGCGCCTCGAGCCCGGCGCGGACCGAGGCTTGGCGGGTCGCGCCGCCGAAGACCGGCGGCAAGAGGTCGAGGCCCGCCGCCGCGGCGCGGTAGAAGGGGCCGTCGTCGGGGTGGATGACCGGCTGCACCAACTCCACCTCCGGGTGCCCGGCGAACAGGCGCAAGCTCGCGCGGATCGCCGGCTCGCCCGCTGCCGGCCGGTATTGCTTGGGCCGATGGCCGCCCGCTCGCAGCCCGCGGCCGGCGGCGACGACCAGGGCAGCGATGGACAACGGCATTCTGGCTCCGAAAGGCGCGATTTCCCTATTCGCTTAAGCCGGTTGTGGGCCAAGCGCAAACGGGATCGCGAAACTGTGGGATTGTTGCAGCGCAGCACTTGCACTGGCGAGAAAAGTGGCTAAACTATATGCACTCCTAAAGCCGCCTAAATCATGTGCAAAATGGCAGCGCAGATCACCTCCCTTTTTCCGGTTCCGCCTTTGGCGATCGGCAACATCGTAGTGCCGAACCGGGTGATCCTCGCCCCCATGTCCGGCGTGACCGACACGCCGTTCCGCCGCCAGGTCGCAAGCCTCGGGGCCGGCCTGGTGATCTCGGAAATGACCGCATCGGATGCGCTGGCCGCGGGCGAACCCGAGGCGCAGTTGCGGGCGGACGGGCGCGGCGTCGGCATCCACGTGGTGCAGCTCGCGGGCTGCGAAGCCAAGTGGATGGCGGAGGGCGCGCGCATCGCCGAGGCGTCCGGCGCCGACGCCATCGACATCAACATGGGTTGCCCGGCACGGCGCGTGACCACCGGCTATGCGGGCTCGGCGCTCATGCGCGATCTCGACCACGCGCTCACGCTGATCGATGCGACGGTCGGCGCGGTGAAAATTCCGGTCACGCTCAAGATGCGGCTCGGCTGGGACGAGCGCGCGCTCAACGCGCCGTTGCTCGCGCGGCGCGCCGAAGCGGCGGGCTTGCGGCTCGTCACGGTGCACGGCCGCACCCGCTGCCAGTTCTACGCCGGCACGGCCGACTGGGCGGCGGTGCGGGCGGTGAAGCAGGCGGTGTCGATCCCCGTCGCGGTCAACGGCGACGTGCGCAGCCTCGCCGACGCGCAGGCGGCGCTCGCCCTGTCGGGCGCCGACGCCGTCATGGTCGGCCGCGGCGCGCAAGGGCGCCCGTGGCTTCCCGGCGCGCTGGCGCGTTCGCTTGCGACCGGCCGGCGCGAACCGCCGCCCGCCCTCGCGCGGCAATGCGAGCTCGTGACGGCGCTCTATCACGACATGCTCGATCATTACGGCGCCGCGGTCGGTGTGCGCCATGCGCGAAAGCATCTGGGATGGGCGCTCGACGCGGCGGCGGCGCAAGCGGGCGCGCCGGCCGCACTTCTCAAACAATTCCGCAGCGACGTGCTCACCGCCACGCATCCGGCGACCGTCGTCGAACGGCTCGGCGAGGCCTACGACGCCTTCGGCCTGAGGCTCGCCGCATGAACTCGCTCGAGCCGCACCCGAATTCGTTCCTGCCCGGCTCTGCCGACGTCGTGCTCAACGCGCTGCCGCATCCGGTGCTCATGGTGAGCGAGGACGGCCGGATCGCCGACGCCAACGTGGCCGCGGAGGCGTTCTTCGAGGTGTCGATTCCGCTGCTGCGCCGGCATGCGCTGCGCGACCTCGTGCCGTTCGGCAGTCCGCTGCTGGCGCTGATCGAGCAGGTGCGCAGGCGCGGCGCGCCGGTCAACGAATATCGCGTCGACCTCTCCACCCCGCGCAATCCGGGCGAGCGGGTGGTCGACCTGCACGTGGCGCCGGTCGCCGAGCGGCCCGGCGAGGTGGTGGTGCTGCTGCTCGAGCGCACCATCGCCGACAAGATGGACCGCCAGCTCACCCATCGCGGCGCCGCGCGTTCGGTGATCGCGCTCGCCGCCATGCTGGCGCACGAGATCAAGAACCCGCTGTCGGGCATCCGCGGCGCGGCGCAGCTGCTCGAGCAGTCGGTGGCGGAGGACGATGACCGCACGCTCACCCGGCTGATCTGCGACGAGGCCGACCGCATCGTCAAACTCGTCGATCGCATGGAGGTGTTCTCCGACGAGCGCCCGGTCGAGCGCGAGCCGGTCAACATCCACGTGGTGCTCGATCACGTGAAGAAGCTGGCGCAGACCGGGTTCGGCCGGCACATCCGTTTCACCGAGGACTACGATCCCTCGCTGCCGCCGATCTTTGCCAACCGCGACCAGCTCATTCAGATCTTTCTCAATCTGTTGAAGAACGCCGCCGAGGCGATCGGCGAGGGGGCGATCGACGGCGAGATCCAGCTCACCACCGCGTTCCGGCCGGGCGTGCGCCTGTCGCTGCCGGGCAGCAAGACGCGGGTGTCGCTGCCGCTCGAGTTCTGCGTCAAGGACAATGGTCCGGGAGTCCCCGAGGACCTGCTGCCACACCTG
>DASPZC010000118.1:0-3745 GCA_035636455.1 Xanthobacteraceae bacterium | reverse complement strand
ATGTATTTGTCGCCGGTCCAGGTCCATTCGCCGACGAAGGTGCGCTGGCTCTTCGCCCGCTGGTTCCAGTAGCCCTCGGCGGCGGACGGCCCGCGGATGATCAATTCCCCCACCTCGCCGTCGCCGACCTCGCGCCCGTCCTCGCCGACGATGCGCGCGTCATAGCCGGGCACCGGCTTGCCGGTGGTGCCGTAGCGCAGGTCGCCCGGCCGGTTGCTCAAGAAAATGTGCAGCATCTCGGTCGAGCCGATGCCGTCGAGAATGTCGAGGTCGACGGTCTCGCGCCAGCGCTCGCCGATATGCGCCGGCAGCGCCTCGCCGGCGGAGACGCACAGGCGCAGCCGGTCGGAGCCGGCGCCGGAGCCTAAGTCTTTGTGGGCAAGCAGCGCCGCATAGAGGGTCGGCACGCCGAAGAAGATGGTCGGCCGGTGGCGCCGCATGAGGTCGAACACCGCGTCCGGCGTCGGCCGGTCGGGCAGCAGCACGGCGCTGCCGCCGACGGCCATGGGAAACGTCATGGCGTTGCCGAGCCCATAGGCGAAGAACAATTTTGCGGCCGAATAGACGACGTCGTCTTCGCGGACGCCGAGGACACCCTTGCCATAGAGCTGCGCGGTCGCGATCAGGCTGATGTGCACGTGCTTGGCGCCCTTGGGGGCGCCGGTCGAGCCGGACGAGTAGAGCCAGAACGCGACCTCGTCGGACAGCGTGTCCGCGGCGAAGAGGTCCGGGGTGCCGGAGGCGAGCACGTCAACGAAGCGGCGGGTATCGAGCGCGCCGAGTTTTTGTTGATCGGGCCCCGCCACGATGGCGGCGCGCAGCCAGGTGAGCTGCCCGAGCACGGGCTCGATCGCCTTGACCAGCGCCGGCGACACCACGATCGCCTCGGCGCGGCTGTCCTCGAGCATGTAGGCGTACTGATCGGGGCCGAGCAGGGTGTTGAGCGGGATCGGCACGATGCCGGCGCGGATCGCGCCCCAGAACGCGATGGGGAAGTCCACCGTGTCGAGCATCAGCAGCGCGACGCGGCTCTCCTGGCGCAGGCCGAGCTTTTCCAGGCCGCGCGCGAAGCGGCAGGTGTCGGCCTGCAGCGCGCCGTAGGTGAGGGTGCGGCCCGGATCGGTGAACGCGACCTTGCCGCCGCGCCCGTGCGCCACGTTGGCGTCGACGAAATCGGCGACCGCGTTGTACGCCCGGCGCTGCGAGAAATCGCGGGTCATGCTGCTTCCTCTCCCAACTTGGCGCGGCTCCCTCTCCCCGCTTGCGGGGAGAGGGTCGGGGTGAGGGGGCGTTTGAGGAATTGCGGATCCTCGAAGGCCCCCTCACCCGCCGCGCTTGCGCGGCGACCTCTCCCCGCACGCGGGGAGAGGTTAAGTGGCGCCCGGGACATGCGTGCGCACATGCATTATATTACATCGCGGGGAGATTCCATGGCGAAGCGTGCGCGCAGGCCGGCCAGGGCCGCCAAGACGGCGAACGATCTCGACGCGTACCTGCGGCGGCTGGGCGAACGGGTGCGCACCGTGCGCAGCCGGCGCGGCATGTCGCGCAAGGCGCTGGCGCGGCACTCGAAGGTGTCGGAGCGATACCTGGCGCAGCTCGAGGCCGGCAAGGGCAACTGCTCGATCGTGCTGCTGCGCCGCATCGCCGGGGCCATGAGCGTGCCGGTCGCCGAGCTGATCGACGAGCGGCCCGACCGGCCGGTGGAGAACCTGCTGCTCGCCCAGTTGCTCGATCGCCTCGCGCCCGGCGAGCTGACCCGGGCGCGCGAGCTGCTGCTCGCCCAGTTCGGCGGGCCGTCGCGCGAAACGCGGCGCGGACGCATCGCGCTGATCGGCCTGCGCGGCGGCGGCAAGTCGACCATCGGAAAGCTCCTGGGCAACGAGCTTCACGTGCCGTTCATCGAGCTCGACCGCAAGATCGAACGCTCGAGCGGCATGGCGCTCGGCGAAATCTTCGAGATGTTCGGCCAGGAAACATTCCGCCGCATGGAGCGCGCCGCGCTCGAGGCGGTGCTGGCGGGCAGCAACCGCTTCGTGCTGGCGACCGGCGGCAGCCTCGTCACCGAGCCCGGCACGTTCGAGCTGCTGCTCACCTCGTGCCTCACCGTGTGGGTGCGCGCCACGCCGGCCGAGCACATGAGCCGGGTGATCGCGCAGGGGGACCTGCGCCCGATGGCCGACAACGCGCGCGCCATGGACGACCTCGAGGCGATCCTATCGAGCCGCGAGCCGCTCTACGCCAAAGCCGACCTCACCCTCGACACCGCCGGCCGCACGCCGGCGCAAAGCGTGCGCGATCTTCTGCAATTGCTGGAGCCGGCCGAAGCCGCACGCCGCTACGCGTGACGCGTTCCCCGGATGCGGCGCAGCACGAAGTGATGCGCCGCATCCGGGGCGCGTCCAAGTCACACGCCCAAATATCTGTGCTGCAGCTCGGACGCGCCGGCGAGCTCGCGCGAGGTGCCGGTCCACACCACGCGGCCGCGCTCGATGATGGTGTGGCGGTCGGCGATGCGGGTGAGCGCGTCGACGTTCTTGTCGATCACCAGGATGGCGAGGCCGGCGGCCTTGAGCTGCGCCAGGCACTGCCAGATCTCGGCGCGGATCAGCGGCGCGAGGCCCTCGGTCGCCTCGTCGAGGATGAGCAGGCGCGGGTTCGTCATCAGCGCGCGGCCGATCGCCAGCATCTGCTGCTCGCCGCCGGACAATTGGTTGCCCATGCTGTCGCCGCGCTCGGCAAGCCGCGGGAACAGCGCATGCACCTTCGCGAGCGTCCACGGATCGGCGGCGTCGAGCCGGTTCGCCGCCGTCGCCACCAGATTTTCGCGCACGCTCAGATTGGGGAAGATCTGCCGGCCCTCCGGCACCAGGCCGAGGCCGAGCTTCGCCACGCGATAGGCGGGCAGCGCGCGGATCTCGCGGCCGGCGAAGCGGATCGAGCCGGCGCGCGCGGGCGTCAGCCCCATGATCGAGCGCACGGTCGTGGTCTTGCCCATGCCGTTGCGGCCCATCAAGGTCACCATCTCGCCCGGCGCGATGCTCAGCGACACGCCGAACAGCACCTGGCTCAGGCCGTAGCAGGTCTCGATGCGATCGACGTCCAGCATGTCAGGACTCGGTCGTCAGGCGTCAGGAGTCGGGAACGAATCCTGACTCCTGACGCCTGACTCCTGCTCGCCCAGATAAGCCTGCCGCACCTCGGGGTCGGCGCGGATCGCCGCGGGGGCGCCGGAGGCGATGACGCGGCCGTAGACCAGCACGGTGATGCGGTCGGCGAGCGCGAACACCGCCTCCATGTCGTGCTCGACCAGCAGGATGGTCACCTCGCGCTTGAGGTCGCGCAGGGTGGCGACCATGCGGGTCGATTCCTCCGGGCCCATGCCGGCCATCGGCTCGTCGAGCAGCAGCAGGCGCGGCTGCGTCGCCAGCGCCATGGCGATCTCGAGCTGGCGGTGCTCGCCGTGGCTCAGTTCCGAGGCCGGCACGTCGGCCCGCGCCGCAAGCCCGACCCGCTCGAGCGCCGCGCGGGCGGGCGCGCGCAAGACCTCCTCGCGCCGCGCCGCGCGCCAGAAGCGGAACGAGTGCCCGGCATGCGCCTGCACGGCGAGCGCCACGTTGTCGAGCGCGGTGAAGTCGCGGAACACGCTCGTGATCTGAAAGGAGCGCGCCAGGCCGAGTCGCGAGCGCGCGGGCGCATCGAGATCGGTCACGTCGCGCCCCGTGAACACGATCGTCCCCGCGTC
>DASPZC010000117.1:0-1632 GCA_035636455.1 Xanthobacteraceae bacterium | reverse complement strand
GATGCAACCCGTCCTCGGGCGAGCGGGAGACGATCTCGGCCGCGCCACGATATTCGGCGGCGTACCGGATCAGCGATGAGATCAGCAGCGGCCGGTCCATCATCAACCCGCGCATGGCTTCCTCCCTACGGCTTCCTTGCGGGCATTAGACCGGGAAAGTGCGACGAGGTAAATCGTAAGCATTGCGCCGTCATTCCGGCCGAGCGCGCGGGAGCCGGAACCCCGAACTGTGACGCCTCGTGTCCCGGACGAGCGAGCGCCTCGCGCGAGCGAAGATCCGGGACCCAGGAGTGAATTCGCGAAGCGTCCATATTCCTGCGGCAGACGATACCATAAGGCCGCTTCGCGAATTATTGCTGGACCCCGGATCACGCGGCGGCGCTTCGCGCCGCGCGGTCCGGGGAACACGATGAGTCGCTGCGCTCGCTTGGCCGGGACGACGGTCGATTGAGGCCTTCGTCCGCGCTACAATTCCCGGAGAGGTACGCATGACCGCAACCCATGCGCTCGCGCCGGGCGGCTACCGGTTCATCCCCGGCGTGTTTCCCTATTCGGGCGGGGTCGCGGCGCTGCCGGGCCACGAAATCGAGCGGGTGCGGTTCCACACGCCAGTGCCGCTGGCCGAGGGTTTCGCCCGGATCCGCAACATTCTGGTCGCGGCGGGACGGCCGCTCACCGCGCTGTGCGCCTGCGAGCTGCGCTCGCCCGCGCCGTTCACGGAGGCGGGATTCCGCGCCTTCAACAAGGTCTATGTCGGCACGCTCGCCGCTTGGGGCCTGTTCGAGAACGAGGTCAACCCGGTGGCGCGCAGCAACGTCTGCCCGCAGATCGATGCGCCGCCGGAGCCCGCGTTCCACGCCTTCGCGTTCACGGTGCCGGCAGCCGACGCGCCGCCCTCCTTCGTCGTCGCCGGGAGCGGGGAAGTGCCGGAAGGCCACAACGATTATTTCGACCGCATCATCGCGCGCGGCGACGTCAGCCCGCAGGGCTTGCGCAAGAAAGCGCGCTTCGTGCTCGGCGAGATGCTGCGGCGGTTGTCCGCGCTCGGCTTTGGCTGGCATGACACCACGGCAACCCAGGTCTATACCGTTCATGACCTTTACCCGTTCCTGGCCGAGGAGATCGTGCGACGCGGGGCGGCGCGGGCCGGCCTGACTTGGCATTTCGCCCGGCCGCCGGTCGTCGAGCTGGAATATGAGATGGATTGCCGCGGCGTGGGCCGCGAGGAGGTCATCATCTGAACGTCGGAGCCGAAGGAAAGCGAACATGGACGCCAACCCAGACCAAGTCTTGCTGGAATCGCTCGACCGCGGATTGTTGACGCTCACGCTCAACCGGCCGGAACGCCGCAATGCGCTGAATCCCGAGCTGGGGCTGCGGCTGGTCGACGCGGCAACGCGCGCGGCGGCCGACCCCGATGTGCGCGCGGTGCTGCTCAAAGGCGCCGGCGGGACGTTCTGTGTCGGCGGCGACGTCAAGGCGATGGCGTCGGGCGCCGGCCAGAACGAAACGCCTGACCGCCGCTTCGAACTGCTGCGTCATCGCGTGGAGGTCTCCCGCCTGCTGCACGACATGCGCAAGCCGACGGTCGCGATGATCAGCGGCTCTGCGGCCGGCGCGGGCCTGTCGCTC
>DASPZC010000116.1:0-6897 GCA_035636455.1 Xanthobacteraceae bacterium | reverse complement strand
GAGCGCGAGCGGGTTCGAGCAGTACGGACAGCCGAGCGGGCAGCGGTGGGTCAGCTCAGCCAGCAGGCCGAGGGGCTTGGGCAGACCTTCGGCGGGCGCCAGCACGTCACAGCTCCAGCAGCCGCTTGTCGGCCAGCGACCCGAGCAGCTTCGTCACGTCGGCGAGGATGCGCTCGCGCGGGGCCGCATAGGCGGCGGCAAGCTCGTCGACGATCGCCGCGACCGTCGCCTCGCCGGTGCAGCGCTTGAGTATCTCGGCCGCGACGGCGTCGGCCTTGAACACGCGCTCCGGCGCCTGCAGCACGAAGCCGCCGTGCGCCTCGCTGTGCGCCAGCCGCACGCCGCGCGGCAGGCGCGGGCGCGCATCGGCGGCAACGGGACGTGCGGTCTGCGGCTCGGTCACGACGAATGATCTTCCGGCACGAACGCTCCGGGCGGCACGTGCCCGGGCGCCACATAGGCATGGTACAGCGCATCGAGCATGGCCCAAAGCACGTCGCACTTGAATTCGAGCGCCGCGAGCACCTGACGCTGGGCCTCGGCCGTCGCCGCGTGGCGCTTGACGTAATCGAGGGCGAAATCGGAATCGCGTTGCGCCTGGGGCGGGCGCTTGTCGAAATAGGCGAGCGTCTCGGCCGTGACGAAGTCGTAGTTGGCGAGCATGCCGGCGACGCGCTCGCTGATGATGACGGGCGAGAACAGCTCGGTGAGCGAGGAGGCGACCGCTTCGAGCAGCGGGCGCTCGCGCACGAAGCGCACATAGGCGTCGGCCGCAAAGCGCGTGCCGGGCAGCAGGCCGCGGGTGGAGGTCACGTAATCGCGGTCGAGACCGAGCCCGCCGGTGAGCTTGAGCCAGCGCTCGAGCCCGCCCTCCCCTTCCGCCGCGCCGTCGTGATCGACGAGGCGGCTCCTCCACTCGCGCCGCAAGGCCGGATCGTCGCAGCGCGCGATCAGGCTCGCGTCCTTGAGCGGGATGATCGCCTGGTAATAGTAGCGATTGAGCGCCCACGCCTGGACCTGGCCCCTGGTGCATTTGCCGCCGTGCAGCAGCCCGTGGAACGGGTGGAGTCGGTGGTAGCGCCGCGCGCCGATGTCGCGCAACGCCGCTTCCAGTTCGTCGGGCGACAGAGTTTTCATGGTACGTCCGTGTCCCGGGCGCAGCGCAGCACGAAGTGGTGCGCTGCAGACCCGGGACCCAGTTTTATGAAGATCGCGGACCCCGGATCAGCGGCGCACCGCCCCGCGTTGCTTCGCGCTGCACCGCATCCGGGGAACGCCCTGGCGTTCACAGCACGATCTCCATCCTGTCGGCGGCGATCTCCCAGCCGGCGGCCTCGACCTGGGACCGCTCGGGCGAGCCCGCGACGTGGAGCGGATTGGTGTTGTTGATGTGGATGTAGATGCGCCGCGCGGAAAGACCGGCGAGCGCCGCGAGCGAGCCGTCGGCGCCGTCGATCGGCATGTGGCCCATGCGGCGCCCGGTCTTGGCCCCGGTTCCGGTGCGGATCATCTCGTCGTCGGTGAAGAGCGTGCCGTCGAACAGCACGACGTCGGCGCGCGCGAGGCGCTCCTCGAGGGCCGGCGTCACCGCCGCGGCGCCCGGCACGAACACGAGCCGCGTCCCGCCGGCCCGCACCTCGACCCCCACATTGGCGCCGGTCTCGGCGCCGATCTCCGGCTCGCCGCGCTCGAGATAGAGCGGCACCTTGCCGGGGACGAGGAACAGCTCCGCCTCGAGGCCGGGCGCCGGCGCGAACGCCTCGCCGGGCGCGAGGGCGCGCCGCGTCACCACGTCGGGCGCGAGCGCAGCGAACATCGGATTTGCGGCGAGCGCGGCGAGCGTCTGGGCCGTGCCGTAAAGCACGAAGGCCTGGCGTTCCCGCAGGTTGATGAGGCCGCCGATCTGGTCGATCTCGGCGCCGGTCAGCACCACCGCGTCGATCGGGCTATGGCGCAGGCCGGCGCGCGGATGCAGCGCGCGGGTGGCGCCGAGCTGGGCGCGCAAGTCGGGCGAGGCGTTGAGCAGCACCCAGCGCGCGCCGTCGGCCGACACCGCCACGCTCGCCTGCGTGCAGGATTTCACCCGCCCGTCGCCCTCCCAGGCGAGGCGACAGACCGGGCATCGGCAGTTCCATTGGGGATAGCCGCCGCCCGCCGCCGCACCGAGCACGATCGCGGTCAGACGGCCCGTGCCCCGGCGCAAGCCGGGCGCGGCGGTCGGATCAGAACTCGGCCGGCAGGTAGCCGTTGATCTCGAGCCCGATGCAGATCTCGACGAGGGTCGGGGTAGTCCAGGCCATGGTCGCTTCCTTGTACGCGGGCCGTCCGGACGGCCGTGGAGGCAAAACTAGGTCACCGCCCCGCTAAGCGCAATACCCCCGGCACCGAGCCCCGGCATTGATTCCACTACGGAATTTTCCGAGCTCGTTTTGCACAAATATGACCGGACGTTTTGACGGCGGGTTGGAAAGCCCGTCGGGCTAGGTTTCGCTGCGGGCCGAGCCCCCCGGTGTCAAGGTATCCTTGACGCCTTACCGCGCCGCACGCTATTGTCAAGGCCTTCCTGACAAGGATGCGCACCATGATCGTCATCAGACGCAAGAGGAAGCTGAAATGCTCCTTCTGCGGCAAACCGGACAAGGACGTTGCCCGGCTCATCGGCGGCCCGGGCGTCTACATCTGCGACGCATGCGTCGGCATCTGCAACAGGATCCTTGAAGCAGCCCCGGTTGCCCTCGGCTGGCAAGCCATGACGGACGATCAGCTGCTCGGCGCGCTGAAGGTGGCCGAAGCCACGGTCGATGCGACGCGTGCGGTCCTGCAAGGGCAGATCGACGAATTGCGCCGACGGGAAATCAGTTGGGATACGATCGGCAGTGCGCTTCGAATCTCGCGTCAAGCGGCCTGGGAGCGATTTTCCTGAAAAGACGTCATTGGATCGACCGGCACCTACATCCCTTTCTCGCGATAGCGGACCTTCGATGACACCACAATATTTGCCTGCTTCATGCTCAAACGAGCTCCAGCTTGAGCGTGCGCCCCACGATTCTTGCGGCACGCTGCAGCGTAGCGAGCGTTACGTTTCCGTCCTTCGGATCGAGAAGGCGGCTGATCTGGCTGCGGCTCGTGTTCATGCGTTCGGCAAGGCGTTTGCGCGAGAGGTTCTGCGCTTTCATTGCTTCGGCAATCTGCCACGCTAGGACTTCCTTGATTGCAACAGCCTCGAACTCTTCAAGCTTCCCTTCTTCTTTGAGAAAGGCATCGAGTCTCGTCAGCTTGTCCGTCGAGCGCCTGGTGGTCTGCTTTTTCATCCCATCATCCTCGGATCAAATTCGCGCTTGCGTCGGCGGGCCAGCTCCAGGTCCTCATTCGGCGTCTTCTGAGTCTTCTTGATGAAGCCGTGCAGGACTACGATTTTGCTCTCGTGCACGCTGAACAGCACGCGAGCGATCCGGTTGCTGGGAAGGTCGCTTCGTACTTCCCATAGCCCGTCCCCCATCGCACGGCACAGCGGCATGCCGACCGGCCAGCGGTACTGGACCCGCATCAGGTCCTGCCCAATCGCGTTGCGTTGCTCTTCATCGAGGCCGCGCAACCAGTTTCGCACAACCTCGCTCCCCGCTCGGGTGCGGTAGAACACGACCGGGATCTTGCGGGGCCGGTCAATCCCCATGCTGCCCTATATATAGTACATGCACCATGAAAAGTCCATACTGCCTTTCAAGCGAGCCAGTCCGCGAACCTCCGGGCGATCCAGGCGGCCTCACCGCGTCCGCGCGATAGCGTAGGCGAGGTCGGCGATCTCCTGTTCGCCGAGCGGGCGCATGACCTCGAGCATGATCGGCTCGTAGCCGACGCGGGCGTTGCTCTTGTATTCGCGCAGCGCCTTCAGGAGGTAGTCCTCGCGCTGCGCCGCAAGGCGCGGGACGTTGTCGCGCCCGGCGAGGTCCGGCTGGTGGCAGAAATTGCAGCGGTGCTGCCCGACGAGTGCCGTGCCGCGCGCCATGCGCGCCGCATCCGCGCCCTCGGCTGGCCTGGGCGGCGGGAGCTTGCTGATGAAATCGGAGAAATGCCGCAGGTCGTCGTCGGAGAGCCCCTTGGCGAACTCGGTCATCGGCTCGACGTCGCGCTGCTTCTCGCGGAACAGATAGAGCTGGATCAGCGCATAGGGGGCCGGCTGCGCGCCGAGCGAGGGGACCTCCGGATTGTCCGACTGGCCGTTCTCGCCGTGGCAGGCGAGACACGACGCCATGCGCTCCTGAAACGATTCCGCGCGCGCCGGAACGAGCGCGACGCCGAGCAGCGACAGGGCGATCAGCAGCGCGCCCATGCTTGTTTGTATTGACTCCGGTTGGTCAGCTCGGCGCGAGGCAATTTGAATCCCTCCCGTGAAGGCACGGCCATCGCATATGCCTCGTCTTCAGTTTGTGGGCATGCCCCCTCACCCCTCCCTCTCCCGCCAGAGGCGGCCTTCGGCCGCCATTCTTCATTAAAAAGTACGCCGACGCGAAGCGTCGACTATGCTTCGCGCGCGGGGGAGAGGGGGCTGAGAGAGCAGCGCGCGGACCAAACAAGTCGAGGGCGGCCGAAGCCGCCCTCGAAGAAGATTTGTCTCGCGCTCAGCGGCCGCCGGCGACGCGGGCGCTGCCGTAGCTGACGCGGTAGACGGCGCCGTTGTAGTCGTCGGACACCAGCAGCGAGCCGTCCTTGAGGGTCAGCACGTCGACCGGGCGGCCCACGTAGTTGTTGTTCTCGAGGAAGCCGGTGAGGAACGGATCGATCGATTTCACGGAGCCGTCCTTGTTGAGCTTCGCCACGACGATGTCGCCGCCGATCTTCTTCGATCTGTTCCACGAGCCGTGCCGCGCGATGAAGGGCTGGCCGCGGTATTCCGCCGGGAACTGGGTCCCGGTGTAGAACTTGATGCCGAGCGGGGCCGAATGGGGGCCGAGCAGGGCGGCCGGCTTGGTGAACTCGTCACACGAGCGGCCCCACCCGTGTTCCTGATCTGCGATGTTGCCCTGGTGGCAATACGGATAGCCGAAATTGTCCTTGCCGGGCTGGGTCAGACGATTGAGCTTGTCCTGCGGGATGTCCTCGGACAGCCAGTCGCGCGAGTTCTCGGTGAAGTAGAGCTGCTTCAAGGTCGGGTGCCAGTCCATGCCGACGATCTGCCGAATGCCCCGCGCCACCACTTCCATGCCGCTGCCGTCGAGATTGATGCGGCGGATCTGCGCGTGGGTGGGCGGCGGCATGCAGATGTTGCACGGCGCGCCGACGTTGAAATAGAGCTTGTTGTCCGGCCCGACGGTCAGATATTTCCAGCCGTGCGGCTCGTCCTTGGGCAGATCGCTATAGATAACGGTGGGCTTCGGCGGGTTGTCGAGGTTGTCCTCGATCTTGTCGATCTTCGAGATCTGCGACAGCTCGGCGATGTAGAGCGTGCCGTTGTGCAGCGCGATCCCGTTCGGCCGATACAGGCCCTGGGCAATCACCTTCACCTCTTTCTTGCCGCCCTTGTCGACGATCGCGTAGATCTTGTCCAAGGTCCGGTTGCTGACGAATACCGTGCCCTTGTCGCCCAGGCGCAGCGAGCGCGCATTGGGCATGCCGCTGGCATAGACCTCGATCTTGAACCCCTTGGGGAGCTTGAGCTTGTCGACCGGCAGCTTGTCGGCCGCGGTCGCAAGCGGCGGCGGCGTGACCGGAGCCAGCTTGACCTCCGGACTGGGACGCCCCTGCGCCCACGGCGGCGGTGGTTCAGAAGACGCGGGCGCCTGCTGCGCCAGCGCCGGCCAGCCCGCAACGACGAGCGTGCCGACGGTTCCGGCGAGCAGCAGCCCGAGCCGCGATGATGTGCGTGTAGTCATTATCGTCCTCCCTCGCGCTTGCCTGACGGCGCGCCTCCGCGCGCTCCTCAGGCCAGCTTGTGGCCGGAGTGTCCGACATTTTGCCGGCTTCGCGCAATCCATAGTTTCGCCGATCGCGGGCCGCGGCCGGCCGGACGCGGCGGGCAGCGGCCCACGCCTTGCGGCTGCGGCGCTTGACCCTATTTTCTCCGCTACCTAAAGAACATGGATGCGGCCGAGGACGACGCTCATGCGCGACGCCTATATCTGCGATGCGGTCAGGACCCCGATCGGCCGCTACGGCGGCGTGCTCGCCAGGGTGCGCACCGACGACCTTGCCGCCGCGCCCATCAAGGCGCTGATCAAGCGCAACCCGAAGGTCGACTGGACGCAGGTCGACGAGGTCTTCCTCGGCTGCGCCAACCAGGCGGGCGAGGACAACCGCAACGTCGCCCGCATGGCGCTCCTGCTCGCCGGGCTGCCGGACGCGATCGGCGGCGTGACCTTGAACCGCCTGTGCGCGTCGGGCCTGAAGGCGACCGGCGCCGCCGCGCGCGCGATCCGCGCCGGCGAGATGGACCTCGCCATCGCCGGCGGCGTCGAGTCGATGACGCGCGCGCCATTCGTGATGGGCAAGGCGCCCGAGCCGTTCCCGCGCAGCGCCGAGATGTTCGACACGACCATCGGCTGGCGCTTCGTCAACCCGGTCATGAAGGCGCAGTACGGTATCGATTCGATGCCGGAGACCGGCGAGAACGTGGCCGAGGAGTTCCAGGTCACGCGCGCCGACCAGGACGCGTTCGCCGTGCGCTCCCAGCACCGCGCCGGCAAGGCTATCGCGTCGGGCTATTTCGCCGAGGAGATCGTGCCGGTCGAAGTGCCGGGCGGCAAGGCCGGACCGGTCACGGTCGACAAGGACGAGCACCCGCGGCCCGAAACCACGCTCGACGGCCTCGCCAAGCTCAAGACGCCGTTCCGCAGCCCCGGCACGGTGACGGCCGGCAATGCCTCGGGCGTCAACGACGGCGCCGCCGCCATCATCGTCGCC
>DASPZC010000115.1:0-1717 GCA_035636455.1 Xanthobacteraceae bacterium | reverse complement strand
GGTGCGATCCAGCGCCTGGCGCAGATGGCGCGCGCCGCCGGGATCCATGTGATCCTGGCCACGCAGCGGCCTTCCGTCGACGTCATCACCGGCACCATCAAGGCGAATTTCCCCACCCGGATCTCCTTCCAGGTGACCTCGAAGATCGACAGCCGCACCATTCTGGGCGAGCAGGGCGCCGAGCAATTGCTCGGCCAGGGCGACATGCTCTACATGGCCGGCGGTGGCCGCATCAGCCGCGTCCACGGCCCCTTCGTGTCGGACGAGGAGGTCGAAAAGGTCGTTCGCCACCTCAAGAGCCAAGGCGCGCCGCACTATCTCGACGCGGTGACGGCGGACGAGCTCGAGGAGGAAGACGGCGCCGTGTTCGATGCGACCGCCATGGGCGGCGAGGCCAACGACCTTTATCAACAGGCGGTGCAAATCGTGCTGCGCGACCGCAAGGCCTCGACGAGCTATATTCAGCGCCGGCTGCAAATCGGCTACAATCGCGCCGCCTCGATCATGGAGCGGATGGAGGAAGAGGGCGTGGTGGGCGCGGCCAATCACGCGGGGAAGCGCGAAATCCTGGTTGGCGAAGGCAACGACGGCCGCTATTGAAAAACGGGCGCCGGGGCCGCATCGAGTCGCGAAATCGCCACATGCGGCCGCTACCGCAATCGGCGCGGGGCGGACGCCCTGGCGCGGAGAATTCGTATGCGCAAAGCAAGCCTCGCGCTGGGGATCGGCGTGGCGCTGATGGGTTTCATGGGCGCCGCGGGCGCCGACAATGTGCCGCTGCCGCGCCCCGCGCCGCTGCCCAAGACCGGGCTTGCCGCCGCAACCGAGAGCGCGCCCCGGCCGCCGGCGGCGATCTCCGGCGCGGAAGCCCCGGCGCGGCCGCCCGCAAGCGCGGTCGCGCCGCCCCGGAAGCCGGCCCCCGTCGTCACCGCCCAGGTCGTGGCGACGCCCGCGGCGCCGGCGATCACGGGCGACAAGCCGGGGCCAGCCGTAGTGGTCGGTCCCAACGGCGTCCCGTTCGACGCGAAGCAGCGTTCCATCATCGATCGCGTCAACGCCTATCTGACCAGCGTGCAGAGTCTCGTCGGCGATTTCGTCCAGGTCGGGCCGGACGGCAGCCGTACCGAGGGCCAGTTCTACATGCAAAAACCCGGCCGCGTCCGGTTCGAATACGATCCGCCGAGCCCGGTCGAGTTGATCTCCGACGGACAGTCGCTGGTGGTCCGCGACCGCAAGCTCGCCACCCAGGATTTCTATCCGCTGTCGCAGACGCCGCTGCGGTTCCTGCTCGCCGACCGCATCGATCTGCTCCGGGATGCCAACCTGGTCGCCGTCTATGCCGACGATCTGTTCGTGAGCCTGGTCATCGAGGAGCGGCACGTGATCGGCGGCACCCATCGGCTGATGCTGATGTTCGGCGCGAAGGACTTCCGGCTGCGGCAATGGACGATCACCGATCCGCAGGGCTACGACACCACGGTGGCGCTCTACAATCTTGACAGTAGTAGGCGGCCCGACCCGAGCCTGTTCACGATCAATTACGAGCGGGTATTGCAGTAGGCCGCGACCGGCGCCGCGGCCGCGAATGGCGGTAGCGCGAAGGATCGACACCGATTTTCCCATGCGAATCTCGATTGCGACCTGGAACATCAATTCGGTGCGGCTGCGCATCGATCAGGTGGCGAGATTCGTCAAGGCGTTTCGCCCGGACGTGCTG
>DASPZC010000114.1:0-7897 GCA_035636455.1 Xanthobacteraceae bacterium | reverse complement strand
GCCTCTGCCGCTCGATCTCGGCGATGCCGCCGTCGCGCAGCCCGCGCGCGATGACCTCGACCCGCCAACCGTCCGCGCCGCGATCGATCCGATAGAGATTGTAGGCGGCCGGATCGCCGTCGCGATGGGGCGCCGCCGAGGCGGAGGGCGCGCCGATGGCAGGCACGCGGCCATGCGGCCCGTCGAGCCATGCCAGCGAGCGGACATGCGCGTGGCCGTGCAGCACCAGCTCGGCGCCGTGGCGGGCGATGACGTCGCGAAACGCTGGCGCGTCGATCAGCCGCCTGAACCAGGTGCGCGGCAGCAAAATCGGCGGATGGTGGATCAGCACGATGCGGAGCAAATTTTCGCGGCCGAGCATGTCGAGCGTCTCGGCGAGGCGCTCGAGCTGTTCGGCACCGACGCGGCCGCTCGCCATGAATGGACCCGTCGGCACCGCGCTCGAGACGCCGATCAGGGCCACCGGCCCGCGCCGGCGCACGAACGGAAACGATGACTTTCCGCCGGCATCGTCGCCGCGCATGTAGCCGCCCCAGTGATGCGAAGGACCGCCCGCTGCCGCGCGCACATAGGCGTCGTGATTGCCGGGAACGACGGTGACGCGCTCGGGAGGCCCGAGCTGCGCGAGCCATTGCGCCGCCGGCGCGAACTCGGCGGCGAGCGCGATGTTGACGAGGTCGCCGGTGACGACGATGTGGTCGGCCGCCGTGCCCGCAAGATCGCGCACCAGCGCGTCGAGCACCTCGGGACGATGGATGCGCCGGCGCTTGTGCCGCCAGGTGAGGAAGCCGAGCACGCGCTTGCCGGCAAGCTCGCCCGGGCGCGGCGCCGGCAACGGTGCAAGATGCGGATCCGACAGATGCGCCAGCACGAACATCGGCGGCCGGCACGCGTTACGAGCTGCCGATCAGGATGCCCGCGATGAACACCAGCGCGCCGCCGACCATCACCTGGAACGTCGCCGAGAGGAACGGCGTGTCCATGAAGCGCCAGCGGATCCACGAGATGGCCGTGAGCTCGACGGCAACGACGATGATCGACACCGTGGTGGCGATCCAGAAATCGGGAATGAGATAGGGCAGGGTGTGGCCGAGCCCGCCGATCGCGGTCATCACGCCGCACACGGCCCCGCGCAGCCACGGCGCGCAGCGCCCGGTGAGCGAGCCGTCGTCGGACAGCGCCTCGGCGAATCCCATGGAGATGCCGGCGCCGATCGAGGCGGCCATGCCGACCAGGAACGCGTCCCAGGTGTGATGGGTGGCGAAGGCGGCGGCGAACAGCGGCGCCAGGGTCGAGACCGAGCCGTCCATCAGCCCGGCGAGGCCCGGCTGCACGTATTGCAGCACGAACATGCGCCGCGCGGTCTCGTCCTCCTCGGCGCGGGCGCGCCTCGTGAGGATACGCTCGCCGAGCTTCTCGGCGAGGTTCTCATGCTTGTCCTCGGCTTCGGCGAGCTCGATGAGAAGCTCGCGCACCGACGCGTCGCGCGCGGTGGCCGCGGCCTTGCGGTAGAAGCGGGCGGTCTCGTATTCCATCTCGGCGGCGTACTTGCGCACCTCGTCGATGCCGAGCGGCCGCACCAGCCACAGCGGCTTGTGGCGGACGAAACCGCGCACGTCCTGGCGGCGGATCAGCGGCAGATATTCGCCGAACTTGCTGCGGTAGAGGTCGAACAGCATGGTCCGGTGCCGGACTTCCTCCTCCGCCATCTCGTCGAACACCTTGGCGGAGGCGTCGTATTGCCCGCGCAACCCCTCGGCAAACCCGCGGTAGATGCGGCTGTCCTCCTCCTCGTTGGTGATGGCGAGGGCGAGGATTTCCTGCTCGGTCAATTCGGAGAACCGTTTCACGGCGGCTACCTGTTTTGAATCGTTCTAATCAGGCTTATACGGTCGGACGGGACGGGTGCAAGGTCAAGGTGGATGAGCATGCGGGCAGGCCGGGAGGGGGCAATCGATCGGCTGCGCATCGCGTTCGAGCCGGCGCTGCGCCGTCTCCTGCACGCCTACTGGCGCTTCGCCCGTGGACTGACCGTCGGCGTGCGCGCCGTCGTCATCGACGCGGGGAGCGAGGTGTTTCTGGTGCGGCACAGCTACGTGTCCGGCTGGCACCTGCCGGGCGGCGGCGTCGAGCCGGGCGAGACGCTCCCCCAGGCGCTTGCGCGCGAGCTGGCCGAGGAAGGCAGCATCGAGGTCGTCGGCACGCCGCCGATCCACGGCGTGTTCTACAACCCGGTCGATTCCCGGCGCGACCACATCGCCGTGTTCGTGGTGCGGATCTTTCGCCAGGAGCCGGGACCGTGGCGCAGCCGCGAGATCGTCGACCGCGGGTTCTTCGCCCTCGACGCGCTGCCCCCCGACACGACGCCGGGAACGCGCCGGCGCCTCGCCGAGGTGTTCGAAGGCGCGCCGATGTCGATGAAGTGGTGAGCACTATCCGCCGAACCGGGCGCGGTCGTGCGGGGCGGCAAAGTCGAGCGCCGGACCGAGCGGCACGATGCCGGTCGGGTTGATCGAGCGGTGACTGCCGTAATAGTGCGTCTTGATGTGCGCCATGTTCACGGTCTCGGCGACGCCCGGCGCCTGATAGAGATCGCGCAGGTAGTTCGCCAGATTTGGATAATCGGCGATGCGGCGCAGGTTGCACTTGAAGTGGCCGACATAGACCGCGTCGAAGCGCACCAGGGTGGTGAAGAGGCGCCAGTCCGCCTCGGTGAGGCGGTTGCCGACGAGGTAGCGCTGGCGCGAGAGACTCTCCTCCAGCGCATCGAGCGCGGCAAACAGCGCCATGAAGGCCTCCTCGTAGGCCTCCTGCGTGCCGGCGAAGCCCGCGCGGTAGACGCCGTTGTTCACGTCGGCATAGACGAACGCGTTGATCCGGTCGATCTCGGCGCGCAGCTCCGCCGGATAGTAATCGGTGCGCACGTCGGTGAACGCGGCGAACGCCGCGTTGAGCATGCGGATGATTTCCGAAGATTCGTTGTTGACGATGGTGCGGCGCTTCTTGTCCCACAGCACCGGAACGGTGACGCGGCCGGTGTAATGCGGGTCGGCGAGCCGGTAGACGTCGGCAAGGCGGCTGGTGCCGTTCACGGCGTCGCGCGTCGCTTCGCCCGTTCCGAACTCCCAGCCTTCCCGGCGCATCAGCGGCTCGACCACCGAGAGCGAGACGACGCCTTCGAGCTTCTCGAGTGCGCGGAAGATCACCGTGCGGTGCGCCCACGGGCAGGCGAGCGAGACGTAGAGGTGATAGCGGCCGGGCTCCGCCGCAAAGCCGCCGTCGCCGGACGGACCGGCGCGGCCGTCGGGCGTCACCCAATGGCGGAACAGCGTCGGCTGGCGCACGAAGCGGCCTTCGCTGCGGCGCACGTCCTCATCGTTCCAGATGCCGTCGACGAGCTGGCCCACGGGACGTCTCCTTCGTCCGCTGCCGAACTCAGGTAGTGGGCCGGCAGCCGCTGCGGTAGCGGGCAAACGCCGTTTGCACGCGCGCAAGTCATGGACCATGGGCGCCGCAAGTGCTAAGCGCGCCTAACTAATCGATCGGCAGCGGCGAGGGGCAGTCCATGTACGTGTTCAGTCTCGCGGACGAGCAGGAATTCGATCCGAAGAAGCACGTGGAAAAGGTCCTCGGTACGATCGCCGACGGGGACGTGACCGTCGCCTGCTGGGAGCCGGGGCAGGTGAGCCCCTATCACTGCCACCCGCAGGCGACCGAAATCTATTTCTGCTTTTCCGGCGGCGGGACCATGCGCACGCCCGAGCGCACCATCGACGTGACGCCGGGAGCGTTCGTCGTTCATCCGGCCGGCGAGCTGCACGAATACGCCAACGGGCCACAGCGAACCTTGCTGTTCCGCGTGCGCTACGGCGCGGACATGCGGGCGCATCACGTCGCCTGGCACGGCAATCCGCAGTGGAAACAATCGCCCGAGGATGCGGAGTATTTTCGGCGTAATCCGCCAGCCTGACGAACGTCCGCGTCAGCGACCCTCCCGGAGCCAGGTCGCGGCAAGGCTGCCGACCAGCAGCAGCAGCCCGAGCAGGCCGGCGAACACCGGCAGGACGCCGATCCCGCGCACGACGCTCGCGTCGCGCATCTTGACGCCGATCCAGTCGTCGCCGTGGAACGTGTCGCTCGAGCGCACCGCCAGGACGCGCGGCATGCTCACGCCGTTCGCGCTTTCGATCCGCCGGGCTTCGCCGCCGGTGGCGGCGGCGAGCGGCGCGAGCACCTCGGTCGTCGAGGTCACCTCGGCAAACTCGCGCGGATTGGCCGGACCGACGTTGACCAGCGCGTCGAGCTTGCCGTCGCTCGCGCGCCACAGCCCGAGCTCGTTGGCCGCGAGGCTCGCGCGCCACACGCCGGGCTCGGCGGCATCGAGCGTGAGCGTCGCGGTCTTGCCGGTCGGCGAGGTCACCGTCACCGGGCCGACGCTGTCCGCCATGGTCTGGCGCTGCACCACCAGGTCGCGCCCGCGCACGGAGAGCCGCAGCGCCTCCTCCTCGAGATCGGGCTGCTTCATCAGCCAGTGGGACAGGCGGCGCAGCAGATCGAGGTGCGGCCCGCCGCCCTCGTAGCCGCGCGCCCACAGCCAGATGTGGTCGGACAGCAGCAGCGCCACGCGCCCTTCGCCCTCGCGCGCGAGAATCAGCAGGGGCTTGTCGTCGGGACCCTGCATCACCGCCGTGCCGTTGGCGGACTTGGTGTCGACCAGCCGGAACCAGCGGCTCCAATGCGGCGGATCGGTATCGGCGCCGTCGAGCCCGCGCGTCACCGGATGGCGCTTGCCGAGATCGCTCAGCCGTGCGTGGAACGGGCGCTCGGTCATTTGCCCGCTCGGCTCGGCCGGCAGGATCACGTCGAGCGGGGTGCGCCACAAGCTGGTCGGGCTCGCGTAGTCCGGGCCGGTCGCCACCAGCACCGCGCCGCCCTCGCGCACGTAGCGGGCGATGTTGTCGAAATAGATGATCGGCAGCACGCCCTGGCGGGCGTAGCGGTCGAAGATGATCAGCTGGAACTCGTTGATCTTCTGCTGGAACAGCTCGCGCGTCGGAAAGGCGATGAGCGACAGCTCGTTGATCGGCGTGCCGTCCTGCTTTTCCGGCGGGCGCAGGATGGTGAAATGGACGAGGTCGACGCTGGCGTCCGACTTGAGCAGGTTGCGCCAGGTGCGCTCGCCCGCGTGCGGCTCGCCGGAGACGAGCAGCACGCGCAGCTTGTCGCGCACGCCGTCGATCGAGACGACGGCGCGGTTGTTGATGGTGGTGAGCTCGTTGTCGAGCGGCGACGCCTCGATCTCGACGATGTTCGCTCCGGCATGCGGGATCGGCACCTGGACGCGCACCGTGTCGCCGGACGTCACGTTGCGGTTCTCCAGCGTCTCGCCGTCGCGCCGGATCGTCACCTGGACCGGACCCGGCCGCACGCCCTTGTCCTCGATGCGGAAGGCGATCGTCTGCGACTGGCCGACGATGCCGAAGCGCGGCGCGGAGACCAGCACCACGCGGCGGTCGCGCTCGTCGGCGTGGCCGGCGATCAGGGCGTGCACCGGCGCGGCGAAGCCGAGCGCCGCCGCCTCGGCCGGCACGTCGTGCACGCGGCCGTCGGTGATGAAGATGGCGCCGCCCACCCGGTCGGGCGGAACGTCGGCGAGCGCGGCGCCGAGCGCGGTGAACAGGCGCGTGCCGTCGGTCTCGCCGTCGGCCTGGCCGGCTTCGACCACGCGGACCTCGAGCCCGGCGATGCGGGAGAGCCGCTGGGTCAGCGCCGCGCGTGCGGCTTCGGTCTGGTCGAGGCGATCGCCGAAACTCTGGCTCGGGCTCTTGTCGACCACGACGACCGCGACCGACGGCAGCGCCTCGCGGTCCTCGCGGGTGAACGATGGATTGGCGAGCGCGAGCGCCACGAAGGCGAGCGCCACCGCGCGCACGATCGCGCCGCGGCTGCGCACGAACAGGAGCAGGCCCGCGAGGATGACCGCAACGGCGATCGCCACCCACAGCACCTCGGGCGGGACCAGCGGAGAAAATGCGATGCCGAAGCCCACGGGAGCGTCCTATTGACCGAGCCGTTCGAGCAGTGCGGGGATGTGCACCTGGTCGGCCTTGTAGTTGCCGGTCAGGGTGTACATCACGATGTTGACGCCGGCCCGGAACGCGAATTCGCGCTGGCGCGGATCGCCGGGCACCACCGGCAACAGCGGCTGGCCGTCCGGACGCAACGCCCAGGCGCCGGCCAGGTCGTTCGACGTGATGATGATGGACGACACGCCGTCGCCGCCGCGCGCCGGCCGGCGCGGCTCGTCCTCGCCCTCCGCCGGCATCGCTTCGACCCACAGCTGGCCGGTGTTGAAGCGGCCCGGGAAGTCGCGCAGCAGGAAGAAGGTCTTGGTGAGCACGTGATCGCGCGGCACCGGCTCGAGCTCGGGTAGGTCGAGCGATGACAGGATGGCGCGCAGCTCCACCATGCCGGGCGCCCGCGCCTCGCCGCCCGGACCGGGCGGCGCCATCAGCGCGTCGCGCGTGTCGAACAGGACCGTGCCGCCCTGCTTCATGTACGCGTCGACGCGCGCGAGCGCTTCCGACGAGGGCTTGGCGGTGCCCGGCGCGATCGGCCAATAGATCAGCGGAAAGAACGCCAGCTCGTCGCGCCCGACGTCGATGCCGATCGGCTCGCCGGCCTCGAGCGCGGTGCGCTGGGCGAGGAACATGGTCAGGCCCTGCAACCCGGCCTTGCTCACCGCGTCGACCTCGGAATCGCCGGTGACCACGTAGGCGAGGCGGGTCTCCAGCGTGCTCTTCATGGCGAAATCGTCGGTCGCGGGATCGGCGCCGCCGCGGGTCGGGATGGCGATCGCCGCCGCCGCCAGGCCGACCGCGACGAGGAGAGCGGCGGCAACCCGCCGGCGCGGCATGAGCCGATGCAGACCGCCCGCGAGCGAGAACACCACGAGCGCGTCGAGCGCCAGAAGAACAAACGCCACCACCAGGATCGGCCCGCGCAAATCCTTCGGCTCGCCCTGGCGATACGGCTCGAGGCGGGCATTGAGCGGCGCGAAATCGATCGGCACGGGTCGGTCGGCAGGCAGGAGCGTGTTGACGGCCAGCAGGCCTTCGGGCGGCCCGTAGAAGCCCGGCGGGTGATCGGCCGTGGCCCGGCCGCCGTAGCCTTGCGGCACCGGCCGGGCGGTCGAGGGCGGCGGCGCGAACATGCCGAAGCCGTCGAGCACGCGGCTCGGCGGCACGGCCTCGCGCACCCCGGCCGGAGCGGCGCCACCGTCCGCAGCCGCGGTCGCACCCGCGAGCCCGACGATGCGCTTGAGCATGTCGACGAAGGCGCCGGACAGCGGCAGGTCCGACCAGCGGGTATCGGCCGTGACATGGAACAGCACGATCACGCCCTTGCCGCGGCGCACGGCGGTGACGAGGGGCGTGCCGTCGGCGAGCGTCGCCCAGGTGTGATCGCTCAATTCCGAGTCGGGCTCGGCCAGCACCTGGCGGTTCACCGTCACGTCGTTCGGGATCGGCATGCCGACGAACGGGCTGTCGCGCGAAAAGGCGGCGAGCTGCTGCGGCTGATCCCAGCTGAGGCTGCCGCCGAGGATGCGCCCGCCGCGCCGCAGCTTCACCGGCACCAGGTCGTCATCGCCCGCCGCGAGCCGCGGACCGGCGAAGCGAACCAGGACGCCGCCGTCCGCAATCCATTTGGTCAGCCGCTCGCGCGCATCGCCGCCGACATTGCCGACATCGGCGAGGATCAGCATCGGCAGGTTCTGCTCGAGGAAACGGGACACCGCCTCGCCCGGTCCCACGTTGTCGGCAAGCCGGACATCGGCGAACGGATTGAGGGCGCGCGCGAGATAGTAGGTGGAGGCGAGCAGCGGCTGCGCCGTTTC
>DASPZC010000113.1:0-5594 GCA_035636455.1 Xanthobacteraceae bacterium | reverse complement strand
CAACCGATGGCGGTCAAGCACGCCGCGCGCCGGCGCGGGCAGCATTGAACCGGAGGCCCCATGGACGCCGAAGCGGATGAACCAGCGCCCCGCTGGCAGAACGAGCTTTACGACCTCCTGCGGGAGAACGACGTCACGCAGTTCGCCTACGTGCCGGACGCCGGCCACCGCGTGCTGATCGACCGCTCGCTCGCCGACCCGGACGCCCACTCGGTCGCGCTCACCACCGAGGAGGAGGGCGTGGCGCTTGCCGCCGGCGCCGACCTCGGCGGGCGGCGCGCCGTGCTGCTGATGCAGAGCAGCGGCGTCGGCAATTGCATCAACATGCTCTCGCTGATCAAGGGCGGGCGGTTCCCCTTCCTCGCCCTCATCAGCATGCGCGGCGACTTCGGCGAAGGGAATCCCTGGCAGTTCCCCATGGGCCGGGCGACGCAGCCGGTCCTCGAAGCCATGGGCGTGATCTGCCTGCGCATCGAGCGGCCGGAAGAGGTCGTGCCGACGACAACCGCGGCCGTCACCATGGCGTTCAAGTCGGGCAACGCGGTCGCGGTGCTGCTCACGCAAAAGCTCATCGGCGCGAAGGCATTTTGAGAGGCGAACAATGACGATCCAGGACACGCGCAAGCTTGCCGACACGGTCGCACCCGACTTCGTGCTCGACCGCCGCGACGCGATCCCGGCGCTGATCGGCAGGCATCAGGACTTTTTGTACGTCGCCGGCCTCGCCGGCACCTCGCGCGACATCGCGGCGCTCACCGCGGACGGCGCGCACATCTACACGATGGCGGGCGCCATGGGCGGCGCCTGCATGATGGGCCTCGGCCTGGCGCTGGCGCGCCCGGACAAGCGCGTGCTGGTCGTGACCGGCGACGGCGAGCTGCTGATGAACGTCGGCGCGCTCGCCACCATCGCGGTGATGAACCCGGCGAACCTGTCGATCGTCTGCGTCGACAACGGCCATTACGGCGAGACCGGCTACCAGAAGAGCCACACCAGCCTCGGCGTCGACCTCGAGAAGATCGCCGCCGGCTCCGGCATCAAGCGCACCATGACGATCGGCGGCAAGGCGGAGATCGCGGCGGGCGCGCGCCTCATCCGCGAAGGCAATGGCACGGCGTTCGTGCTCATGCGTGTCGCGCCGACCGAGCCGCCGCAATTCAAGCGCAATCTCGACCCCTCCTCCTGCCGCGACCGCTTCCGCGCCGCGCTGCCGGCGTGAGATGCGCTCCATCGCGTCGTTTCCCGGATGCGGTGCAGCGCGCAGCGGTGCACCGCTGATCCGGGATCACTGCTGGGTCCCGGGTCTGCAGCGCACCACTTCGTGCTGCGCTGCGCCCGGGACATGCACTTCCAGCGTCGCGCGCTGAGAGTGGCGATGGACCTGATCCTGCGAAACGCGCACGCGTTCGGGCACGGCGATGCGCCCCTCGACATCGGCGTGGAGAACGGCCGCATCGCGGCGCTGGCACCGGCGCTCGCCGCCGACGGGCCGGCGATCGATCTCGACGGACGGCTCGTCGCGCCGGGCCTGGTGGAGACGCACATCCATCTGGACAAGACCTGCATCATCGAGCGGTGCAAGTCGCAGGAAGGCACCGTCGCCGAGGCGGTGGCGCAGACCGCCGCCGCCAAGCGCACTTTCACCGAGGAGGACATCTACACCCGCGCTAGGGGCACGCTGGAAAAATGCCTCGCGCACGGCTGCATGCTGATGCGCACCCATGTGGAGATCGACCCCGGCATCGGTCTCAAGGGTTTTCATGCGATCCGGCAGCTCGCGCGCGATTACGCCCACGCGATCGACATCGAGATCTGCGCGTTTCCGCAGGAGGGCCTGATCAACAATCCGGGCACCGACGTGCTGCTCGCCGAATGCCTCAAGGACGGCGCGCGCGTCATCGGCGCCGTGCCCTACACCGACAGCGATCCGCGCGGCCAGATCGACCGCATCTTCGCCATGGCGCGCGAGTTCGACGTCGACATCGACATGCATCTCGACCTCGGCGACACGCCGGACGGCATGCAGATCGGCTACGTGTGCGACTGCACCGAGCGCTACCGCTATGGCGGGCGCGTCGCGGTCGGCCACGTGACGCAGCTCTCCACGGCGCCCTCCCCGCAGTTCGACGAAATCGCGCAGCGCCTGAGCGAAACCGGGGTCGCCGTCACCGTGCTGCCGTCGACCGATCTCTATCTGACCGGACGGCGCCAGGAGCACAGCGTGCTGCGCGGCGTCACCGCGGCGCACAAGCTGATCGAGCACGGCGTCAACTGCTCGCTCTCGACCAACAACGTGCTCAACCCGTTCACGCCCTACGGCGACGCCTCGCTCATCCGCATGGCCAACCTCTATGCCAATGTCTGTCACGTGAGCCGGCCGGCCGAGCTTGCCGAATGCTTCGCCATGCTCACCACGCGCTCGGCGCGGCTGATGCGCCGGGACGATTACGGCATCGCGGTCGACAATGCCGCCGATCTCGTCGTGTTCGACTGCGCCGACGCCCGCGCCGCCGTCGCCGAGCTGGTGCCGCCCCTGTTCGGCCTGAAGAACGGACGGCTGACATTCACGCGGCCGCCGGCGCGGCTACGGTGGCCGGGGGCGGGCAACGAGATAGCTGAACTGAGTGATTTGCTCAGAATGAAGCCCTGAGATCGGTTTACTCCAGCCTCATGGTGAGGAGCGTCGCGCAGCGACGCGTCTCGAACCATGGAAATAGGCGCGTTTGTTTCCATCCTTCGAGACGCGTCGCTTCGCGACGCTCCTCAGGATAAGGGCGGAGTGAGATTGGCGCGCAAGAAATACAAAGCCATGAGCCGCGTGGGCACGGCGCTACGCGCCTTTGCCCACCCTACCGCTCGCCGCCTCCGCAAGTTTCAGCGCCGCGACGATCTGGTCGACGATATCGCGCGGGCGCGGCTCGATCGAGGCGGTGATCGGGCGCTCGTCGGGACCGGGCTCCTCCAAGGTCTCGAACTGGCTGTGCAGCAGGCCCGGCGGCATGAAGTGACCGTGGCGGGTGGCCATGCGTCGCGCGATCAGCGCCTCGCCGCCCTTCAAATAGACGAGACGTACGTCCCGGCGGCCGTCGACGATGATGTCGCGATAGCTGCGCTTGAGCGCCGAGCAGGCGAGCACGACGTGCCGGCCGGCGCGGCGCGTTTCGTCGATGAACGAGGCGATGGCGTTGAGCCACGGCCAGCGGTCCTCGTCGGTGAGCGGGATGCCCTGGTGCATCTTCTCGACATTGGCGGGAGGGTGGAACCAATCGCCGTCCTCGAATTCCCAGCCGAGGCGCCCGGCCAGCAACGAGCCGACGGTGCTCTTGCCGGAGCCCGAGACGCCCATGATGACGAGGGCGGAGACGCGCGCGGCCGCCGGCCGCTTCGCCGCAGCGGGCTCGCCCGCGGGCGCACCCGCGCTCATGCGATGCTCCGCCAGGCGTGGCCATCGCGAGCAAGCAAATCGTCGGCCGCCTGCGGCCCCTCGCCGCCGGCCGGATAAGCGGCGAGGTCGCAGGCGCCGGCCTTCCAGGCGTCGAGGATCGGCTGCACCGCGCGCCAGCCCGCCTCGATATTGTCGGCGCGCTGGAACAGCGTCGCGTCGCCGATCATGCAGTCGTAGATCAGGGTCTCGTAGCCGGTGCTCGGCGCCGCATCGAAATAGTCGGCGTACTTGAAGTCCATGCGCACGCCGCCCATGCGGATCGCGGGGCCGGGGATTTTGGCGTTGAACTGCAGCGAGGCCCCCTCGTCCGGCTGGATGCGCAGCACGAGCAGGTTCTGCGCCAGCCGCTCGACCGGCGTATCGCGAAACAGGGCGAGCGGCGCGTTCTTGAAGCGGACGGCGATGTCGGTGCGGCGCGCGGCCAAGGCCTTGCCGGTGCGCAGATAGAACGGCACGCCGGCCCAGCGCCAATTGTCGATGTAAAGCCGCATGGCGACGTAGGTCTCGGTCATGCTCGCCGGATCGACCCCCGCGGCCGCGCGATAGGCGGCGACGGTGCGGCCGCCGGCGGTCCCTGCCGCGTATTGCGCGCGCACCACGTGGGCGCACACCTCCTCGTGAGTGAGCGGCCGGATCGCCTCGATCGCCTTCGCCTTCTCGGTTCGCACCCGGTCGGCGTCGAAGCGCGCCGGCGGCTCCATCGCGGTCAGCGCCAGCAGCTGGAACAGATGGTTCGGCACCATGTCGCGCAGCGCGCCGGTGCGGTCGTAGAATTTTCCCCGCGCCTCGACATCGAGCGTCTCGCTCACGGTGATCTGCACGTGATCGATATGGTCGCGGTTCCACAACGGCTCGAACAGGCCGTTGGCGAAGCGCAGCACCATGATGTTCTGCACCGTCTCCTTGCCGAGATAGTGATCGATGCGGAAAATCTGCCGCTCCTCGAACAGCGAGAGCAGCTTCCGGTCGAGGTCGCGCGCGCTGGTGAGGTCGGCGCCGAACGGCTTCTCGATGACGATGCGCCGCCATGGCCCATCGCCCTCGCGCGCGAGGCCCGCGTCGGCGAGATGCTGGGCGACCAGGGCGAAGACGGACGGCGGCGTCGCCAGATAGAACAGGCCATTGCCCCCGGTGGGAAACTTTCGGGCGACCTTGTCGAGCGCCTCGGCGAGGCGGCGATAGGTTTGCGCGTCGTCGAAATCGCCGCGCACGTAAAACATTCGCCCGACGAGATCGCGCACGATGTCGGGTTCGAGCGGCATGGTGGCGAACTGGCGCAAGGCGGCGCCCATGCGCTCGCGGAACTCCTCGTCCGACATCTCGCCGCGGGCGACCCCAATCACGGCAAAGCCGTCCGGCAGCAGGCCGGAGGCGGCGAGGTTGTAGAGGGCGGGAACGAGCAGCCGTTTGGTCAGGTCGCCGGCGGCCCCGAAGATGACGAAAGCGCAGGGGCCGGCGCGGCGCGGTTGCTGCTGCGGGTGCGGGGCTTCCTGCGCGCGAGGACGGGCCGGCGCTGCGACATCCATCAGCCGCCGCCTTTTCCGGGCTCGAGGTGGCCGCCGAATCCCTTGCGCATGGCCGAGAGGACGCGGTCGCCGAAGTTCACGTCCTCGCGGGAGCGGAAGCGCGCATAGAGCGCCGCGGAGAGCACTGCCGCCGGCACCGCCTGCTCGACGGCGGTCATCACCGTCCAGCGCCCCTCCCCCGAATCCTCGACATGGCCCTTGAAGCCGTCGAGGCGCGCGTCGGTTGCGAACGCGGCGGCGGTGAGGTCGAGCAGCCAGGAGGAGATGACGCTGCCGCGGCGCCACACTTCGGCGATGTCGGCGAGGTCGAGGTCGTAGCGTTCGTCCTCGGGCCGCGCCTTCGTGCCGGCGGCGCGCAGGATGCCGAACCCTTCCGCATAGGCCTGCATCAGGCCGTACTCGATGCCGTTGTGGATCATCTTGACGAAATGGCCGGCCCCGCTCGGGCCGCAATGCAGATAGCCGCGCTCGGCGCGCGGATCGTGTCCGTCGCGGCCGGGCGTGCGCGGAATGTTGCCCGGGCCGGGCGCAAGCGCCGAGAAGATCGGGTCGAGATGCTCGACCGCCGCGGGGTCGCCGCCGATCATCATGCAGTAGCCGCGCTCGAGGCCCCACACGCCGCC
>DASPZC010000112.1:0-3019 GCA_035636455.1 Xanthobacteraceae bacterium | reverse complement strand
AACGTCGTTTCGAACGCGGCGGCCTCGTTCAGCTGGGCCGAAAGCGCCAGCAATCCGGGTTTCGGCACGAGATCGATCTTGTTCAGCACCAGGAGCTTCGGCTGCCGCAACGGGGCGAGCCGCTCCAGGATGGCGCGGGCTTCCTCGTCGAGGCCGCGCTGGGCATCGATCAGCAGAGAGACGAGATCCGCGTCCTGGGCCACGCCCCAGGCGCTCGTCACCATCGCCCGGTCGAGCCGGCGCTTGGGCGCGAAAATGCCCGGCGTATCCATGAAGATCAGCTGGGAGGCACCCTCGACCGCGATGCCTCTGGTGAGGCTGCGGGTCGTCTGCGCCTTGTGGGTGACGATCGCCACCTTCGATCCGACGAGCGCATTGACGAGCGTCGATTTGCCGGCATTGGGCGCGCCGAGGATGGCGATGAAGCCGCAGCGCCGCGGCGGCTTGTGGTCAGGGACGCCGGTCCGGCTCAAGTCATTGAAATTCCCCGTACCAGCCATCAAGCTGATGATCCTCGCCGAGCACCCGAACGAGCGGCGCTGGAATTATGCCTCGCTCAGCCGGATGCTGCCAACCTCATCGGAGTCGCCTCGTGCTCGAATCGACGCGATCGATCCCAAGCCGAAATCGCCGCTGTCGCCTTATTCGATCACCTCGTCGGCGCGGGCGAGCAAAGTAGGCGGCACAGCGAGGCCGAGCGCCTTGGCGGTCTTCAAATTGATTACCAGCTCGAACTTGCTCGGCTGCAGGATCGGTAAGTCATTCGGCTTCTCGCCCGCAAGAATTCGGCCGGCGTATCGTCCCGCCACGCGGAACTCCTCGGTAAAGGTCGAGCCATAGGTGATCAGCCCACCGGCGAGCCCGAACGCGCGGTGGAAATAGATCGTCGGTATCGCATACCGGGCCGCAAGCCCGACGAGCTGATCCTGCCGACTGAAGAAGAACGTATCGGTGCCGATCGTCAGAGCCGCGCCCGGCTGCTGGGCGATGTTCGCGAACGCCGCATCGATGTCGCTTTCGTTACCGGCGGTCAGTACGCGCAATTCCCGTCCGCTTCGTTGCGCCGCTGCTTGCGCGTCTCTGGCTTCGGTCTCGGCATTCGGATTGCGCGGATTGATGATCATGGCGAGCGCGGCCGCGGGCGCGATCTCGGTCAGGAGCTCCAGCCGTTTTGCCGTCAAAATGTCGATGAACAGGGTTACGCCCGTGATGTTGCCGCCCGGGCGGCTGAGACTGGCAACCACTCCAAATTTTACCGGGTCGTCGCCGATCGCGACCACGATGGGGATGGTTGAGGTTGCGGACTTGGCGGCAAGCGCTGCGACAGCACCGCCCACCGCGGCAATGACGGCAACCCGCCGGCTCACCAGATCGGCGGCCAGCGATTGCAGCTGGTCGTATCGACCCCCCGCCCAAGCGAATGCAATGGCGACATTTCTCCCCTCGACATAACCGGCCTCTTTGAGGCCGTCGCGAAACGCCGCCACTTGTGGGCCAAAAGCCTCGGCGGATCCGCTGCACAGAAAGCCGATCACGGGCATCGCCGGCTGCTGAGCGCGCGCCGCGAGCGGCCACGCCGACGCCGCGCCAATCAGCGCCATGAACTCCCGCCGTCTCATTCGATCAGCCCGTCGGCGCCTGCGCCATGTCTCGCCCCTGCCAGTGTATGCCTCACTTCGTACCGGCCAAGAGGAAAGGTTGTGTGGCCCGAGACCTCTCCGACCGCCTGGTAGTGGGCCCCTTAATTGGCTGGCCCACTACCGACCGCCTCTCGGTGTCGACTAATTGCGTACGGTCATCCAAGACTGAAAGGGAGCGACCGCAATCTCTTGCCGGTTGCCGCAAAAATGGCATTGCCGACTGCAGGCGCAATGCCCGGCGTACCGATTTCCCCTACTCCGCCGATGTGAGAGCCCGAATTTGCGATCTCGACGACGATTTCCGGCGCGTCGTCGAGAGTCAATACTGGATAAGTATCGAAATTCTCCTGCACGATTTTGCCTTTGTCGATATCGACCTTGCCGTACAGCGCCGCTGACAGACCGAAGTTGATGGCGCTGCGGACCTGCGCTGCTACGTTGGGCGGATCGATCGCCATGCCGCAGTCGACGACAGCGAGCACCCGCTTGACGCGGACCTGGTTGCCGGTGATTTCGACATCGGCAAGTTGACCGACGAAGGAGTGAAAACATTCCGACAGCGCGACTCCGCGCCCGGCTCTGGTACCGGTCGTACCCGTTCCGAGCGGGTTGTCTACGTCGAAGCGCGCAAGGCGCGTCAGTATCGCGCCGGCGCGCTTGGAGGCTTCGGTGCCCTTGGCAGCCGCGAGCAGCCGCGCACGGTAGTCGATCGGCTTGACCCCGGCCGCCGCCGCGAGCTCGTCGACAAAGGTCTCGAAAAAGAAGTTGTTCAGGCTGTAGCCGACCGACCGCCAGAAGCCGACGGGAATGCCGAGGTCGACGGCAAAATTCTCAATGCTGCGATGGGGCAGGCCGTAGAACGGAAAAACTGCACCATCGACCGTCGAACGGTCTGCCAGCAATCCACCCTTGGCCGCCGGAAAAATGCGGGACACGAACCGTTCCGTCACGGCAGGGACGGCGATGCGATAAGTCAGTCCGGTGGGCAGCCCCTCGCCGTCGAGCGTCGCCGACGCGTCGGCCATGGCCGCCGGTCGGTAGAAGTCGTCCCGCATGTCCTCGGCGCGGCTCCAGATGGTTTGGACCGGCGTGCCTCTGAATTTACGCGCGATTTCGACCGCTTTGACGATATAGCCGACATCGGCCCGACGGCCGAAGCCGCCGCCGAGATACGGCGTTTCGATCTCAATCGCGTCGCTGGCGACGCCCGCGGCGCGGCCCGCCAGCAATTTCACGAGATAGCCCGATTGATGACCGGCCCAGATCTTGACGCCGCTGTCGGTGACCAGCGCGGTGGCGTTGATCGGCTCCATCGTCGCATGCGCCAGAAACGGAGCCTCGTAGGTCGCCTCGACCTTACGGCCTTTGGCCGCGGCCGC
>DASPZC010000111.1:0-7279 GCA_035636455.1 Xanthobacteraceae bacterium | reverse complement strand
CGGTCTTGCGCTCCTCGGGCGCGTGGCCCTGGACTTCGGCGCTCGGGCTGCGCACGCGCAGGTATTCGGCCGGGAGCGCAAAGGCCTCGCCGGTGTCGAAGGCGACGGTCAGCGTCTTGCGGTCCTTGTGCAGCCGGATCTCGCTCGGCCACGCGCCGGTCTCGGTTGCCATGGTCTGCCTGCGTCGCCGGTTCCCTTTTCACCGGGGCCTTTTTCCGATTGAATGCGGGCCAGCCGGTACCACGTTAACGCTCGCCGCGCGAGAGCGGCGGAGATGGGACGAATGGACTTCGAACGCGCCGCCTCGGTGCCACCGCGCCCGCTGATCGACCCGTTCGGGCGCCACGTCAGCTATTTGCGCGTGTCGGTCACCGACCGCTGCGATTTCCGCTGCGTCTATTGCATGGCGGAGAACATGGCGTTCCTGCCCAAGCACGACCTGCTCACGCTGGAGGAACTCGACCGGCTGTGCAGCGCATTCGTCGCCAAGGGCGTGCGCAAGCTGCGGCTGACCGGCGGCGAGCCGCTGGTGCGCAAGAGCATCATGACGCTGGTCGCCGCGCTGTCGCGCCACCTCGCGGAGGGCACGCTCGACGAGCTGACCCTGACCACCAACGGCTCGCAGCTGCCGAAATACGCCGCCGAGCTCGCCGCCCACGGGGTCAAGCGCATCAACGTCTCGCTCGACACGCTCGATGCGGACAAGTTCCGCGACATCACCCGCTGGGGCGAACTCGACAAGGTGCTCGAGGGGATCGCCGCCGCGCAGGCGGCCGGGCTGCGCGTGAAGATCAACGCGGTGGCGCTCAAGGGCGTCAACGAGGACGAGCTGCCGGCGCTGGTCGAATGGGCGCACGGGCGCGGCATGGACCTCACCATCATCGAGGTGATGCCGCTCGGCGACATCGGCGAGGACCGGCTCGACCAGTACCTGCCGCTCTCCATGGTGCGCGCGCGGCTCGCCGAACGCTTCACGCTCGCGGACATCGACTACCGCACCGGCGGCCCGGCGCGCTACGTCACAGTCAAGGAAACCGGCGGGCGGCTCGGCTTCATCACGCCGCTCACCCATAATTTCTGCGAGTCGTGCAACCGCGTGCGCGTCACCTGCACCGGCACGCTCTACATGTGCCTCGGCCAGAACGACGCCGCCGACCTGCGCACGCCGCTGCGCGCCTCGGAGAGCAACGAGGCGCTCTATGCGGCGATCGACGAGGCGATCACCCGCAAGCCGAAGGGCCACGACTTCATCATCGACCGCCGCCACAAGCGCCCGGCGCTCGCCCGCCACATGAGCGTCACGGGAGGGTGAACCAGAGAACAGATGTCAGATGCCAGAGGTCAGATACGTCCTCTGATCTCTGACCTCTGATCTCAGGTCTTCGTGCGGTTGCGGATCATGAAGGTGTCGTAGGTGTACTCGGCGACCTGCCACCATAGATATTCCTCGCTGCGGAAGGCGAGGATCGAATCCCAGACCTTCTTGAAGTCCGGATTGGCCGCCGAGGTCTCGGCATAGACCTCGTTGGCGTGCTTGAGCGAGGCGTCCATGATCGTGGGGCTGAACGGCCGCAGCTCGGCGCCGCCGCTGATCAGGCGCTTGAGCGCGGCGGGATTGCGCGCGTCGTATTTCGCCGTCATGTCGATATTGGCGTTGGCGGCCGCCGCCTTCACGATCGCCTGGTAGCTCTTCGGCAATTCCGCCCATTTGGCGGTGTTGATCAGGAAGTGGATCGCCGTGCCGCCTTCCCACCAGCCCGGGTAATAGTAGTACTTCGCGACCTTGTAGAATCCGAGCTTCTCGTCGTCGTAGGGGCCGACCCATTCGGCCGCGTCGATCGTGCCCTTCTCCAGCGCCGGATAGATGTCGCCGCCGGCGATCTGCTGCGGCACGCCGCCGAGCTTCTGGATGGTGCGCCCGGCAAAGCCGCCGATGCGGAATTTCAGCCCGACGAAGTCGGCGGGCTCCTTGACTTCCTTGCGGAACCAGCCGCCCATCTGCGCACCGGTGTTGCCGCCGACCAGCGGGTAGACGTTGAACTTCTTGCCGAACTCCTCGAACAGCTTTTGGCCCTCGCCGTCGCTGAACCAAGCGTTCTGCTGGCGACCGTTGAGCCCGAACGGCACCGCGCAGAACAGCGCGAAGGTCGGATCCTTGCCGATGAAATAATAGACCGCGGTGTGGCACATCTCGACGGTGCCGTTCGTCACCGCGTCCATCGCCTGCAGCCCGGGCACGATCTCGCCTGCCGCGAAGCTCTGGATCTGAAACCGGTTGTCGGTCGCCTCGGCGACGGCCTTCGCCAAGTCGTCGGCGGCGCCCCACAGGGTGTCGAGCGACTTCGGGAAGCTCGAGCTCAGGCGCCATTTGATCTCCGGCATCGACTGGGCGATGGCGGGGGCGGCAAGCGCCGTGGCGGCGGCGCCGGCGCCGACGGCGGTGAGGAATTGACGGCGTTTCATGGGGATTCTCCCTGGACGGTCAAAATGAATTTGCTTGGGCCGGCGGGACCGGCTGGCCGGTCGGCAACATGAAGCGGGCGGCCTGCCCGTGCAATAGGTCGAAAGCCTAAAATCAGGCCTCGATGACGATTTTCGGCGCCGGACGGCCCTTGCCGGGCCCGCCCAGCTGGTCGCGCACGCGGGCGGCGATGTCGCGGTAGATCGCCGCATGGGCGCCGTCCGGGTCGGTCGCCACCACCGGCCGGCCGGAATCGGAGGTCTCGCGGATTGCGATGTCGAGCGGCACCTCGCCGAGGAACGGCACGCCGAGCCGCTCCGCCTCGTGGCGCGCCCCGCCATGGCCGAACACGTCGGTGCGGCCGCCGCAGTGCGGGCACAGGAAATAGCTCATGTTCTCCACGATCCCGAGCACCGGCACGTTGACCCGCCGGAACATGGCGATGCCGCGCCGGGCATCGATCAGCGCGAGGTCCTGCGGGGTCGAGACGATGACGGCGCCGGCGAGCGGCACCTGCTGGGCCATGGTGAGCTGGGCGTCGCCGGTGCCGGGCGGCATGTCGACCACCATCACGTCGAGCGCGCCCCATTCCACCTCGCGCAGCATCTGGGTGAGCGCCGACATCACCATCGGGCCGCGCCAGATCATCGGCGTCTCCTCCTCGATGAGGAAGCCGATCGACATCACCGCGAGGCCGTAGCCGGACATCGGCTTGAGCCGGGTGCCGCCGATCGTCTGCGGCCGCCCGCGGATCGCCAGCAGCTTCGGCATCGACGGGCCGTAGATGTCGGCGTCGAGCACGCCGACCTTGAGGCCGAGCGCGCTCAAGCCGAGCGCCAGGTTGGCGGCGGTGGTCGACTTGCCGACCCCGCCCTTGCCGGAGGCGACCGCGATGATGGCCTTGACGCCCTCGGGCGCCTGCGCCGGGCGCGGGCCGCCGTGCTGCTGCGCGCGGGCGGCCGCGGCCGGCGAGGTCCGGCCGGGCGCAGCGCCGCCCCCGCGCTCGGCGGTGAGCGCGACGAGCGCGGAGGTGACCCCGGGAATGCCGCGGACCTTGTCCTCCGCCGCCTTGCGCACCGGCTCCCAGCGCTGCACGACGCCCGCATCGACGGTCATCGAGAAGAACACTTTGCCGTCGCTCACCACGATGTCGGACAGCGTGCCGGTCGCCGGCAAGGGCCGGCCGTCCGGCGCCGTCACCTCGCCGAGCCGTTCGAGCACTTGCTCCCGGGTGGGGGCCATCGCGCATCTCCCGCCGAGCCCGTTCCTCACCGCACTTAAATAGCGCACCCGACACGGTCAACGGCAAGACCGGCGCCGAGGCGGTTGACGCGGAAGCCCAAGCCGGCACATTTGCGCCCGAAATCACGCGCATCGGGCGGCCATCACGGAGCCGCCGTCGAGGAGGACATTATGGCGAAGGTGGCGTTTCTCGGTCTCGGCGTCATGGGCTATCCGATGGCCGGGCATTTGAAGAACAAGGGCGGCCACGAGGTCACGGTCTACAACCGCACCGCCGCCAAGGCCGAGGCGTGGGTCAAGGAATATGGCGGGCGGCGCGCCGCGAGCCCGCGCGAGGCGGCGCAAGGCCAGGACTTCGTCATGTGCTGCGTCGGCAACGACCGCGATCTGCGCGACGTGACGACCGGGGCGAACGGCGCCTTCGCGGGCGTGAAGAAAGGCGCCGTGTTCGTCGACCACACGACCGCATCGGCGGAAATCGCGCGCGAGCTTTACGCGGCGGCGAAGAAGGGCGGGTTCGACTTCGTCGACGCGCCGGTGTCGGGCGGCCAGGCCGGCGCGCAGAACGGCGTGCTCACCGTCATGTGCGGCGGCGACGCGGAACCGTATGCCCGCGCCGAGAAGGTGATCGCCGCCTATGCGCGCATGTGCAGGCTGCTGGGCGCGGCGGGATCGGGCCAGCTCACCAAGATGGTCAACCAGATCTGCATCGCCGGCCTGGTGCAGGGGCTCGCCGAGGGCATCCATTTCGCCAAGAAGGCGGGCCTAGACGTCGAGGCGGTGATCGAGACGATCTCCAAGGGCGCGGCGCAGTCGTGGCAGATGGAGAACCGCTACAAGACCATGATGGCCGGCAAGTTCGACTTCGGCTTCGCGGTCGACTGGATGCGCAAGGACCTTTCGATCTGCACCGCCGAGGCGCGGCGCAACGGCGCCCACCTGCCGGTTTCCGCGCTGGTCGACCAGTTCTATTCGGAAGTGCAGAAGATGGGCGGCGGCCGCTGGGACACGTCGAGCCTGCTGGCGCGGCTGGAGCGGTAAGCGCCCGGCGAACAAACAAAACCGTCGTCCTGAGGCGCGAGCGAAGCGAGCCTCGAAGGACGGAAGCGGGCGCGCTTGTTTTCCATCCTTCGAGGGCCGCTTCGCGGCCGCCTCAGGATGACGGCGAGATTATTTCACTTTCCTTCGAATTTCGGCGGGCGCTTTTCGCGGAAGGCGGTGACGCCTTCGATAAAATCGCGGCTGCGGCCGGCCTCGCGCTGGAGGTCGCGCTCGAGCGCGAGCTGCGCCTTGAGATCGTTCGCGCCGCTTGCGCGCGCAGCTTGTTTGATCATGCGATACGCGGCGTGCGGGCCGGCGGCGAGGCGCTTGGCAAGCCCCATGGTCTCGGCCACGAATTTTTCGTCGTCGAACACCTTGTAGACCAGGCCGATGCGCTCCGCCTCCTCGGCGCCCACCTGGTCGGCGGTGAGCATCAGCGCCAGCGCCCGCTTGCTCCCGGCCATGCGCGGGAGGAACCAGGTGCCGCCCGCGTCGGGCACCAGCGCGATGCGGGCGAACGCCTCCTGCAGATAGGCCGAGCGCGCCGCCACCACGATGTCGCAGGCGAGCGCGATGTTGAGCGAGGCGCCGACCGCGGGCCCGTTGAGCGCGGCAATCGTCACCTTGGGAAAATTGTAGAGCCGCTCGATCAGCGGATTGTAGTCGCGGTCGAGGGCGGTGCCGAGATCGAGCCGGCCGTCGGCGCCGCGCGGCAGCTCCTCGGTCAGGTCCTGGCCGGACGAGAAGGCGCGCCCCTCCCCGGTGAGGACGACGCAGCGCACCGTCGCATCGTTCTCGGCGGCATCGAGCGCCGTGCGCAGCTCCGCGTGCATCGCCGCGTTGACGGCGTTGAGCTTGTCGGGGCGCGAAAGGGCAATAACGGCGATCCCCTCGCCAGTCGTGGCGCGGATGGTATCGGTCATCGGTCCGCCCTCCTCACGCCCGCGCGCTCGGCCGCGCGGAGACCTGCGCATGCCAGCGGCGCAGGTTGACGAGACCGGCCGGCATGTCGAGCTTCGCCGGCTTCATGAAATCGATCGACACGAGGCCGGTGATGTCGGCAATGGTGAAGTGATCGCCGACGATGAACAGGTGATCCTTCAGCTCGCGGTCGAGCAGCGCGAGGAACTCGAGCGCGCGCGGCTTGTTGGCCTCGCCCCATTCGGGCACCTGGTCCTCCATCTCTCTCATCGCCGGGTGCAGGTGGCGGAACACGGCGGAGACCGCGGAATAGAGGTTGAGCTCGACGCGGCGGTTCCACATCTCGACCAGCGCCTCTTCCAGGCCGCCGCGGCCGAACAGCGGCGGCTCCGGACGCAAGCCCTCGAAATAGCGGCAGATGGCGATCGACTCGGCGATCACGGTGCCGTCGTCGAGCACCAGCACCGGCAGGCGCTGCAGCGGATTGAGCGCCGTGAAGGCTTCGCTCTTGTGCTCCTGGGCGCCGAGGTCGACGGGGTCGAGCGGCACATCGATGCCCTTCTCGGCCAGGAAGATGCGCACGCGCCGCGGGTTTGGCGCCTTGCCGCCGTCGTAGAGCTTCATTCACCTGCCTCCGGGAGGCAGTCTGACCATGGCCGCTGACGGAAGGTCAAGGATCGCGACGAAATCCGTCCCACACAACTTGGTAATCAGCAATTCGAGACGCGTACTCTACTCGCGCTTATGGCCTCAATTCATCATCGAAGACTTTGGACGAGTCCGGCGCCCGCGTCTGCTCCAACACCGCGACGTCGGCGTCCGTGAAATCCTCCAGCCCCAGCACCTGCCGATCTCGCCGGCGCGGTTTGGGCGCCTTGCCGCCATCGTAGAGCTTCATCGATTGCCTCCAGGCCACAGTCTGACCATGGCGGTGTGCGGGCGGTCAAGCAAATCACCGCGGATGCTTGGCGCGCCACGCGGCGGGCCGCTCGAAGGTGGACGCCCAGATGCCGCGGCGCGCCTCGCGCGCCGTGCGTTCCTCCGCCTGATAGGCGCCGTAGGCGACGGCGTTGCCGGCCGCCACCATGGCGGCGTTGAGCTCGACGCCGCCGGCCGAGCACACCGCGATCGTGCGGCCGTAGCGGTCCTGCTCGCGCGACGCGCAGGCGACCCGGCGGCTTCCGATCATGGTCCGCAGCGCGTAGGTGGCGTCGATCCCGCACGCCCACGGCCGGCGGCCGCGCAGGCAGATCTGGCGATATTCCGGCGCATCGATGCCGTAGAGCCGAATTTCGACGCCGGCGACCACCAGGCTGTCCCCGTCGATGACGCGGGCGAGGCCGACGATGTCGTCGCGGCCGGCGACCGGCGCGGCGCGCCGCTCGGTGAGCCATCCTGCGGCGGCAAGCCCGGCAATGGCGCCGATCGCAATGGGCGCCACGCGCACATGGCGGACCCACGTGCGCAGCAGCGCGTTCACGCCGCTCCGCCGCTCCGCTGCGAACGGTCCGTTAACCACCACCTTCAGCCGGCCATTAAGGTTTATGAGCGATTTTCATTGGCGATTTTCAGGTTTTGGACACCATCCCGCATGCCCGGCATCGTGAGCGAGGA
>DASPZC010000110.1:0-5048 GCA_035636455.1 Xanthobacteraceae bacterium | reverse complement strand
TGAGCAGTGTCGTCGTCCCGCCGCCGGGGCCGACACCGTGGGACGCCTACGTGCCCGGCCCGCCGTCCGACCCGACCTCCATCAACTGCGCGCATACGTTCTTCCTGGATGCTTGGGATCGAGTCATCAACGGCTGGGGCTACATCCACGGCGACGCCAGCTATCACAAGTCGATCACCCTGATGTTCTTATCACCTTGATGTTCCTAATGAATCCCTCCCCCGAAGGGCCCGAAGGGGAGGGATTGGCGCATAAACTGAACGGGAATTCAGCTCACGCCAGCCCCTGCTCCAGCCGGCGAATCAGGGCGTCGAGCTGTTCGAGGGTCTTGTAGCGGATGCGCAGCTCGCCCCCCTGGCCGCGATGCGCGACCGCGACCGCAAGGCCGAGCGCGTCGGACAGGCGCTTTTCCAGTGCGGTGGTGTCGGCGTCCTTGACGGCGCGATGGCGCGGCTTCGCCGCCTTGCCGGCCCGCTCCGCCCGCTCCTGCGCCAGCGCCTCCACCTGCCGCACGTTGAGCCCTTGCGCCACGATCGCCCGCGCGATCGCCTCCGGGTCGGCCAGTCCGAGCAGCGCGCGCGCGTGCCCGGCGGAAATCCGGCCGTCCATCAGATAAGCCTTCACCTCGTCCGGCAGCTTGAGCAGCCGCAGCGTGTTGGTGACGTGGGTGCGGCTCTTGCCGACGATCTTCGCGATGCCGTCCTGCGAATGTTTGAACTCGTCGGCCAGCGCCTGATAGCCCATCGCCTCCTCGAGCGGGTTGAGGTCGGTGCGCTGCACGTTCTCGATGATGGCGAGTTCGAGCGCCTCGCGGTCGCTCGCCTCGACCAGGATGATCGGCACGTCGTGCACCGCCGCGCGCTGCGCCGCGCGCCAGCGCCGCTCGCCGGCGATGATCTCGTAGGCGTCGGGGACGCCGCGCACGGTGCGCACCAGGATCGGCTGGATGATGCCGCGCTCGCGCACCGATGCCGCCAGCTCGTCGAGCTCGGCATCGGAAAACATGCGCCGCGGGTTGCGCGGATTGGGACGCAGAAACTCGATCGGCACCCGCCGCTGCCCGCGCGCGCGCTCGATTGCCGCGCTCTCGTCGCCGACGTCGCCGATCAACGCAGCAAGGCCGCGTCCCAGTCGCGATCTCGCCGCTTCTTCCGCCATCGCCGTGTCTCCCGACCGCGCGCCCGCCGATGATCCAAACAAACAACCAGTCTTTATTTGAGCATGATCTTTTCGGAAAACCGGTACCCACTTTTCCGGATCATGCTCTAGGCCGCCCGCAGCGACTTCTCGCGCTGGATGATCTCGGAAGCGAGGCGCAGATAGGCCTGGCTGCCGAGGCATTTGAGGTCGTAGAGCAGCACCGGCTTGCCGTAGGACGGCGCCTCGGAGACGCGCACGTTGCGCGGGATCACCGTCTCGTAGACCTTCTCGCCCATGAACTGGCGCACGTCGGCGACGACCTGGCCGGCGAGATTGTTGCGCCCGTCGTACATGGTGAGCACGATGCCGTGGATCGTCAGTTCCGGGTTGAGCGTCGTCTTCACCTGCTCGACCGTCTTGAGCAATTGCGACAGCCCTTCAAGCGCAAAGAACTCGCATTGCAGCGGCACCAGGATCGCGTGCGCCGCCGCCATGGCGTTGACGGTGACGAGATTGAGCGAGGGCGGGCAATCGACCAGCACATAGGAATAGGCGACCGCGTCCGCCGGCACCGTGTCGAGCGCGCCGAGCGCGTTGCGCAGGCGATAGGCGCGGTCGCGCTCGGCTGCGATCTCCAGCTCGAAGCCCGACAGGTCGATGGTCGACGGCACGATGTGCAGGCGCGGCACCGCGGTCTCATGGATCGCTTCGTGCAACGTCGCCTCGCCCATCAGCACATCGTAGGTCGAATGCTGGCGGCTCTTGCGGTCGATGCCGAGCCCGGTCGACGCGTTGCCCTGCGGATCGAGGTCGACGATCAGCACCTGCTCGCCGATCGCCGCGAGCGCAGTGCCGAGATTGATGGCGGTCGTGGTCTTGCCGACGCCGCCCTTCTGGTTGGCGAGCGCGAGCACGCGACGGCGGCCGGCGATTTGGGTCATGGCACGGGCATCCCCTGTCTGCCCGAAGAGCGCCGCTCGGCCCGCGAGACCAGCACGATGCGCGCACGCGGTTCGGTGCGGCTGGGCACGAGCATGGCCTCGATGTTCCAATATTTAGATGCTTCGGTCAATTCAGCCTCTACATCTTGACCCTTGGGAAACAGGGCTTGTGCACCTGTTTTCAACAGGGGCGCGCTGAGCGCCAACAGCTCCGGCAAGGGCGCGAGCGCGCGGGCGGTGACCGCGTCGATCTGCTCCGGCACGTTCGCGGCAAAATGCTCGATTCGCGCCTGGTGGACAATCGCCGGCACCTCGGCCAGGCGCGCGGCCTCGCGCAGGAACGCGGCTTTTTTCCCAATGCTTTCAATAAGATATACTTTTGCGCCGGGCATGCCGGCGAGCGCGCAGGCGATGACGAGGCCGGGAAATCCGCCTCCGGAGCCGAGGTCGGCCCACACCCGCGCCTGCGGCGCGAGCGCAACGAGCTGAAGCGAGTCGGCGACGTGCCTTGTCCACAGGTGCGGAATCGTCGACGGCGCGATCAGGTTGACGCGGCGCTGCCAGTCCAGCAGCGCCGCCACGAAGCGGTCGAGCCGGGCCAGCGTTTCACGTGAAACCGGATTCGCCGCAAGGGCGGCCGCGCGGTTCGCGGCGAGATCGGCGATCGAAGCGCTCGTCCGGGCCGTCCGTTTCGGCGATCGGGCCATGGCGATCTTCATCCCCGCCGATACGTGGCCGCACTCGCCGGCTCTCCGCCTGCGGCCGCTAGCGACTTTGCGCTTGGCGGGCCTCGGACCCAGGCCCCCGCGCGCGGCCCTTGCGGCGCACATGCGCCGCCAGGAGGGTCAGCGCCGCCGGCGTCATCCCGTCGATTCGTCCCGCCTGGCCCAGGGTACGGGGCCGAATCGATTTGAGCTTTTGCCGCGCCTCCAGGGAGAGACCGGGCAGCCCGTCATAGTCGAGTGCGTCCGGCAGCTGCAGGTTCTCGTCGCGCCGATAGGCCGCGACGTCGGCGGCCTGACGGTCGAGATAGACCGCGTACTTGGCATCGATCTCCAGCTGCTCGGCGATCTGCGGGTCGAGCCGGCCGAACTGGGGCCAGGCCCGGCAGAGGTCGGCGATCCCGATCGTCGGGTAGGCAAGCAGCTCGAAGGCGCTGCGCCGGTGGCCGTCGCGCTTGAGCGGAAGGCCGCGGCGCTCCGCCTCGCGCGGCGTGATGGTGAGCGCACGCGCCATTTGCTGCGCCTCGTCGAGCGCTGCCATGCGCGCCGCGTGCAGGCGGGCGCGCTCGGGGCCGACGCAGCCGATCGCCACGCCTTTGCCGGTGAGCCGCTGGTCGGCATTGTCGGCCCGCAGCGTCAGGCGGTACTCGGCCCGCGACGTGAACATACGATAGGGCTCGGTGACGCCGCGGGTCACGAGGTCGTCGATCATCACGCCGAGATAGCCTTCGGCGCGGTCGAAGACGATCTCGCCGGCGCCGCCGGCGCGCGCGGCCGCGTTGAGGGCGGCGACCAGCCCTTGCGCGGCGGCCTCCTCGTAGCCGGTCGTGCCGTTGATCTGGCCGGCGAGGAACAGGCCGGGCAGCCGCTTGGTCTCCAGCGCCGGCGTCAGCTCGCGCGGATCGACGTAGTCGTATTCGATCGCGTAGCCGGGACGGATCATCCGCGCCTTCTCCAGGCCCGGGATCGTCGCCACCAGGGCGAGCTGCACCTCGCGCGGCAGCGAGGTCGAGATGCCGTTGGGATAGACCGTGGCGTCGTCGAGACCCTCGGGCTCGAGGAAAATCTGGTGGCCATCGCGGTCGCCGAAGCGGACGATCTTGTCCTCGATCGACGGGCAATAGCGCGGCCCGCGGCTCTGGATCTGGCCGGAATACATGGGCGAGCGATGCACGTTGGCGCGGATGATGGCGTGCGTCGCCTCGGCGGTGCGCGTGATGCCGCACTGGATCTGCGGGTTCTCGATGCGCGCCGTCAGCCGCGAGAACGGCTCCGGCGGCTCGTCGCCCGGCTGCATCTCGAGCGCGCCCCAGTCGATGGTGCGGCCGTCAAGGCGCGGCGGCGTGCCGGTCTTGAGCCGCCCGAGCGCGAAGCCTAGCGTCTCGAGCGTACGCGAGAGCCCGAGCGCCGGCGCCTCGCCGACCCGGCCGGCCGGCGTCTGCTGCTCGCCGATATGGATCAGCCCGCGCAGGAACGTGCCGGTCGTCACCACCACGGCGCCGGCGGCGAGCACGCGGCCGTCCACGAGGCGCACGCCGGTCGCACGGCCGTTCGCGATCGCAAGGTCGTCGGCCTCGCCCTCGATGACCGTGAGCCCGGCGGTGGCGCAGATAGCGCGCTGCATGGCGGCGGCGTAAAGCTTGCGATCGGCCTGGGCGCGCGGCCCGCGCACCGCCGGACCCTTGCGCCGGTTGAGCACACGAAACTGGATGCCACCCTGGTCGGCGACGCGCCCCATCAGGCCGTCGAGCGCATCGATCTCGCGCACCAGGTGGCCCTTGCCGAGCCCGCCGATCGCCGGGTTGCACGACATCGCCCCCACGGTGGCGAAGCGATGGGTCACCAGCGCGGTCGCCGCGCCCATGCGCGCGGCCGCGGCCGCCGCCTCGCAGCCGGCGTGGCCGCCGCCGATGACGATGACGTCGAAACGCAGTTCGCTCGTGGATGCGCGCATGGGGCAGCTTCTATCGAAGGGCCGGCACAGGGTCAAAAGAGATCGGCAGCGCGCCTCGTTGTTGCCCCGTACACGCACATGCGATTGCGGATTCGGAGCTAGCCGGCTTTTTGGTCGTCACGACTGGGCACGACGGCGGATTGTAACGGAGTCGAATCAGATTTCCACAGGGCCGCTGCGCTTCGTTTCACGTGAAACACGGGCCGCCGCCGAATCGATTTGGCCTCGGGCTGCCCTCGTTTCACGTGAAACGCACGCAGTGTCGGCGGCTCCCTCTCCCCGCTTGCGCGG
>DASPZC010000109.1:0-5170 GCA_035636455.1 Xanthobacteraceae bacterium | reverse complement strand
TGGCTTCACGCGCATCGACAATTACGTGGTGGTCGATGACTTCGGCGTGACGCTCAACCCGCTGCTGCTGGCCGGCCAGGTCCATGGCGGCGCGGTGCAGGGCATCGGCCAGGCGCTGATGGAGCGCGCCGTCTATGACGGCGGCTCCGGCCAGTTGGTCACCGCGAGCCTGATGGACTACGCCATCCCGCGTGCGCGCGACGTCCCGGCCTTTGCATTCGCGACGCGCAACGTGAAGTGCGCGACCAACGCGCTCGGCGTGAAAGGGGCGGGCGAGGCGGGGGCGATCGGCTCATGCCCCGCGGTGATGAACGCCATCGTGGATGCGTTGTGGCGCGCCTACCGCATTCGCCATGTCGACATGCCGGCGACGCCCGAACGCGTCTGGCAGGCGATCGAGGAACGACGCCGCGTGCACACGCTGTAGGAACATCGAGCCTTCACGAAATCGTGAACGGCCGACCTCTCGCCGAGCCCAGGGGTCCTCCGGAATAAGAGACGGGCACCGGTGTTGTCGCAAACGCTGATCCGATCCGGGAAAACCTCAGGGAGGGGAAAGCCACATGATCCGTACCGTGCTCGCCGTTACGGCTGTCGCGCTCGGCATCACCGCCGTCGCGGCCCAGTCCGATCCGATCGCCGCCCGCAAGGCGCTGATGAAGGCCAACGGCGATCAGGCGAAGATCGGCGCCGCCATGGCCAAGGGTGAAGCGCCCTTCGATGCCACCAAGGCGCAGGCGATCTTCACGACCTTCATCGACGCCGCCACCAAGATGCCCGCGCTGTTTCCGGACAATTCGAAGACCGGCGGCGACACCGCCGCTTTGCCGAAGATCTGGGAGAACAAGGCGGACGTCGATTCGAGGTTCGCTAAGTTCGGCGCCGAGGCCAAGGCGGCGCAGACCGCGGTCAAGGACCTCGACACGTTCAAGGCGACATGGAGCAACATCGTCAAGAACTGCGGCGGCTGCCACGAGAACTATCGCGTCAAGAAGAGCTGATCGCGGCGCATTGCCGGGAACCGAGGGGCGGCCGTCTGCGACGCGCCGCCCCTCGTTTTTACGAGAGTGCGGCGCACTCCATCAGCTTACGCAAGGACCGCTGATTTCAGCTCATGCCCGGCCTTGTGCCGGGCATCCACGTCTTTTCCCCCTCCCATCCCTCCCCCGCTTGCGGGGGAGGGTAAGGGTGGGAACGTGGATGGCCAGGACAAGCCAGGACAAGCCCGGCCATGACGACAAAGATGCAGGGTGTCGAGCGGAAGGGGAGAGCCAATGCTGCGCAAGCTCATCGTTGCCGCGGTCATAGCGGCGGTGCTTGGCGGCGCTGCCTTCTGGATACTGACGATGCCGAAGACGGTGTCCGCGGGCGCGCTCGGGCTGCATACGCCCGACCTCGCCAACGGCCGGACGATGTTCTACGCGGGCGGCTGCTCGTCGTGCCACGCCACGCCCGGCCAGGACGACAAGACGCGGCTCGGCGGCGGGCTCGGGCTCAAATCGCCGTTCGGCACTTTCTACGTGCCGAACATCTCGTCCGACCGCGCCGACGGCATCGGCGCCTGGAGCGAAGCCGCGTTCGTCACCGCCATGACCAGGGGCAGCTCGCCCGACGGGAATCACCTTTATCCGGCCTTTCCCTATACGTCGTACCAGCGCATGACGTTCGACGACGTGCGCGACCTGTTCGCCTATCTCAAGACGCTGCCGGCGGTGACCGGCAAGGTTCGCGACCACGACCTGCCGTTTCCGTTCTCCGTCCGGCGCGGTCTCGGGCTGTGGAAGCTGCTCTATCTCGACGGCGAGCCGTTCAAGCCGGATCCGGCCAAGCCGGCGGCGTTCAACCGTGGCGCCTATCTGGTCGAGGGGCCGGGCCATTGCGCCGAGTGCCACAGCCCGCGCAACTTTTTCGGCGGCGTCATCAAGTCCCAGCGGTTCGCCGGCGGCCCCAACCCCGAGGGCAAGGACTGGGTGCCGAATATCACCCAGAAGGGTCTCAAGGATTGGTCCGAGAAGGACATCGCCTATCTGCTCGAAACCGGGCAGACGCCCGAGGGAGATTCGGTCGGCTCGCAGATGTCCGAGGTCGTGCGCCACACCGCCCAGCTTGGCCCCGACGATCGCGCCGCCGTCGCGGCCTATATCAAGTCGCTGCCGCCGGTCGAGGGCCCCAAGCCTCCCGAGCGGAAGGAGAGCCGCTAGCTCTTGGGGACCGCTCGTCGTTCCCACCCCTACCATGTTGCCATTCTTGCATCCGGCGGGGAACCAAGGCGGCTTTTGTGATGTTCCCGACATAGGGATGGCGCGCTGCCGATGGAGAGCGCCATGGAGGCTGCCTATTTACGCACGCAGGCGAGTCGGTGCTATCGGCTGGCGCGCGAGTGCTACGACCTCGCTGTCGCGCATGAGCTCAACGAGATGGGCAACGAGTTTCGCGCGAAGGCGCGCGACTTGGAGCATGTCGTGTCCGACCAGGAGGGGATTGCCGCGCACGACTATCGCGCGCGCGATCGGCGGCACTGACGCGCTTGGCCGGCAAGAAAAGGGCCCCGTTGCCGGGGCCCAGCCTTGAGTTACAGCGGGCGTCAGTCCGGCGCCTCGCCGTGGACGTTAGTCGCACACTTTGTGCGTGCGGACGATCACGCGGCCGCTCGGCGTGACAGTGCGCTCGCGGGTCACGCGGCAATCACCGGCCGACCGGTCCCGCGCGATGCGCTGACGCGCCGCGATGCATGCGCGCGTCGTGGGTTCCAGCGCCCGCACCGACGTGATCAATTCGGCTTCTCGCCGCGTTCCTGCTTCGGTCCTCCTCCATCCCGCCGATGAATGTCTTCAAGGGAATCCTGCTCAAGCTCGTCTCGGTGCTGCTGTTCGCCGTGATGTCCGCGCTCATCCGCGGGCTCGGCGACACCGTTCCGGTCGAGCAGGTGGTGTTCTTCCGCAGCGCCTTCGCAATCCTGCCGGTGGTCGTCGTCTACGCGGCGCGGCGCGAGCTTTCGACGGCGGTGCGCACCGGGCGCCCGCTCGGCCACGTGGGCCGCGGCATCATCAGCGTGTTCGGCATGTTCCTGAGCTTCGCGGCGCTGGCGCGGCTGCCGCTGGTCGACGCGACCACCCTCTCGTTTGCCGCGCCGCTCATCACGGTCGCGCTTGCGGCGATCATCCTGAAGGAGCGCGTGCGCGTCTACCGGTGGTCGGCGGTGGTGATCGGCTTTCTCGGGGTCCTCGTGATGCTCGCGCCCTATCTCGAATTCGGCCGGCTGGCCGGCAGCACGATGTCGGCGCAGTCACTCGGCGCGCTGTTCGCGCTCGCCGCGGCCTTCTGCAACGCCGGAACCGTCATCCAGACACGCCGCCTCACCGACAGCGAGACCACCTCGGCGATCGTGTTCTACTTTTCGCTGTTCTGCACCATCGCCGGCGCGCTCACGCTGCCGTTCGCCTGGCACCCGCCGACCGGGGCGGAGCTGGCCGCGCTCGTCGCGATCGGCGTGCTGGGCGGCATCTCGCACATCCTGCTTACCGAGAGCTATCGCTACGCGCCGGCCTCGGTGGTGGCGCCGTTCGACTACACGGCGATGCCGTGGGCCTTCGTGCTCGGCTATGCCTTGTTCGGCGAGACCCCGAAGGCGCTGGTGTTCTTCGGCGCAGCGATCGTCGCCGGCGCCGGCCTGTTCGTGATCTGGCGCGAGCGCCAGCTGCGCATCGAACGGGCGCTCGCCCGCGCCAAGGCGCGCACGCCGAGCCCGGGGTAAGGGGCGTCGCTCAGAATGCCTTGAACGTGATGATGGTCCGGGTGTCCTGAATGCCGGGGATGACCTGCACCCGTTCGTTGATGAAATGGCCGATGTCGGTGCCGTCCTCGACGTAGAACTTCACCAGGAGATCGAAGTCACCGGCGGTCGAGTAGATCTCGGAAGCGATTTCGGCGTCCGCGAGCTTGTTCGCCACCTCGTAGGACTTGCCGAGGTTGCACTTGATCTGGACGAAGAAGGGAACCATCGACGCCTCCTGCCCCCGGGGTCGTGGCGCAATCCAGCAAAATCATGCCGCCTTGACAAGGCGCCGGCCCTGCGGGCTCGCTCCCTCCGCTTCGCTCGGCAGGGCGCCATCTTGAACCCCCGCCGTCGAGGCGCTAGGTATCCCATGCAATCTCTATGGGGTGCCCGGCGCCGTGCGTCGGGCTGAGAGGCGTTGCGCCAACCCATCGAACCTGATCCGGGTCATGCCGGCGGAGGGAGCGGAGATGCGCGATCCCGACAGCCCTCACAGATCGACCGCGGAACTCGCCGCGACGAGCGGCGAAATTCTCGAGCGCGTGCGCGCGCGGCGTCCGCGCGTGCACTGCATCACCAACGCGGTTGCGCAGAACTTTACCGCGAACCTGCTGCTCGCCGCCGGCGCGCGCCCGTCGATGACCATCTCGCCCGAGGAAATCGGGGCGTTCGTTGCGCGCGCCGACGCGCTGCTCGTCAACCTCGGCACCTTCGACAAGGAGCGCCGCGAGGCGGCCGACACGGCGATCGAGGTGGCGGCCGAGGAAGGATTGCCGTGGGTGCTCGATCCTGTGCTGATCGACCGGTCGCCGGCACGCGCCGCCTACGCCAGGACGCTCGTCGCGCGCGCGCCGCGGGCGCTGCGCCTCAACGGCGCCGAGTTCACCGCGCTGGCGGAGGTCGAGCCGGAGGCCGAGGCGTTGCGGCGCTACGCGCTCGATGCGCTCACCGTCATCGGCCTCACCGGCGAGGTCGACCTCGTCACCGACGGCGCGCGGCTCGCCGCGCTCGCCAACGGCCATGCCCTGATGTCGCGCGTCACCGCCATGGGCTGCGTCGCCTCGGCGCTGGTGGCGGCGTGCCTCGCGGTCGAGAGCGATCCCTGGCTCGCGACCGTGGCGGCGCTGCTGGCGCTCGGCGTTGCCGGCGAGGTCGCGGCGGCGAACGCGCGCGGCCCCGGCAGCTTTGCGGCCGAGATCCTCGATGCGCTCTACCGGCTCGACCGGGAGACGCTGGCGCGGCACGCCAAGGTGCGGTGATGGTCGATCTTCGCCTGTACGCGCTGCTCGATCCGGAACGCGCCGGCGGGGCTGATCTCGCGCAGCTTGGGCGGAAGGTCGCCGACGGCGGCGCGACCCTGGTGCAGCTGCGCGACAAGCACAGCTCGACGCGCCG
>DASPZC010000108.1:0-5212 GCA_035636455.1 Xanthobacteraceae bacterium | reverse complement strand
CGGCGGAAGCTGCCGATCCGGTCTCCCACATGGGCGCCGATGTCGAAGCCAAGATCGCCGGGCTTGAGGAAGCGGGCGTAGAGCGCGTCCATCGCCGCGTTCCGCCCAGCGTCGCCGTAGTAGATATCCAGGGAGCGCCGGAGCGTGGCGAATGCAGGGTCCTGTCTGAGGGCTGCAACGCGGGCCGAGCTTGCCATGTCCGACCTCAGGTGATGGTGGCACGAGGCCGCGCCTAGAACGGGATGACTTTTCTTCGAATCGTCATCCTGTTCTAGCTTATTGCTGGAGCATGATCTTTTCCGAAAACCGGTACCCACCCCGGATCAAGTCCGGGGCAGGCTTTTTCGGGATCATGCTCTAGGCCTGCTCGTCCTCCTCGCCATAGCCGACGAGGTGCAGCGGCTGCGCGCGGCGGCCGTTGAGGGTGCACCAGCGCACCAGCGCGTCCTCCTCGCCGTGCGTGACCCAGATTTCCCCGGCACCGGTCGCCGTGATGGTCGCGCCGAGGCCGTCCCAGTCGGCGTGGTCGGAGATCACCAGCGGCAGCTCGACGCCGCGCTGGCGCGCCCGCGCGCGCACCCGCATCCAGCCCGAGGCGAAGGCGGTCACCGGATCGGGAAAGCGCCGCGTCCACACGTCCTTGAGCGAGGAGGGCGGCGCGATCGCAATGGCGCCGGCAAGCTCGGCCTTGGCGGCATCGCGCACCGGCCGGACGTCGCCGAGATCGACCCCGCGGCTCGCGTAGTACCGCGTGGTCGTTTCGAGCGCGCCGTGGATATAGATCGGCTTGTCATGTCCGGCCCGGCGCAGCAACGCGATCACGCGCTGCGCCTTGCCGAGCGAATAGGCACCGACGATGTGCGCCCGCTCGGGAAACAGCGCGACCGAGTCGAGCAGCTTTGCGATCTCCGCCATGGGATCGCCGTGGCGAAACACCGGCAGGCCGAAGGTCGCCTCGGTGATGAAGACGTCGCACGCCACCGGTGCGAACGGCGCGCAGGTCGGATCGGCGACGTCCTTATAGTCGCCCGAGGCGACGATCCGCAGCCCCTGCGCCTCGATCAGGATTTGCGCCGAGCCGAGCACATGGCCGGCGGGGTGGAAGGTCGCCGCGACGCCGTCGATGCGGATGGTCTCGCCATAGCGCACGGCCTGGGTCTCGCGGGCAAAGCCCTCGCCGTAGCGCAGCCGCATGAGGTCGAGCGTTTCCGCCGTCGCCAGCACGGCGCCGTGGCCCGCCCGCGCATGGTCGGAATGGCCGTGCGTGATCAGCGCCCGGTCGACCGCACGCCGCGGGTCGATGTGGAAGCCGCCGGGCGGACAGCACAGCCCGGCGGGGGTCGAGACAAGAAGCTCGTGGGGACGCATGCCGTCCTTATGTATAGAAGCAGCGCCGCAAAGCCAGTTCGTGCCGATGAACGCCCCCACGCTGTTTCTCTCCTCCGGCGATCTTCTCGCCGACCGGCGCTACGAGCGGGCGCGGGGGCTCGAGGCCGACGGCGACCTTGACGCCGCCGCCGATCTCCTGGCGCAGGCGCTCGACCGCGCGCCCGGCTTCGTCTCGGCCTGGTTCGCGCTCGGCGAGGTCCGCGCTTATGCCGGCGACCGCGCGGGCGCCGTCGCCGCGTTCCGCAGCGCGCTCGCCGCCGATCCGGCGGATCGCCACGGCGCGGCGCTCCGCCTCGCGCGGCTCGGCGCGCTCGCGCCGACGGCGGCGATGTCGGGCGCCTATGTGCGCACGCTGTTCGACCAGTACGCGCCGCACTTCGACCGGACGCTGGTCGAAGCGCTCGGCTATCGCGGCCCGGCGCTGTTGCGCGCCGCCATCGAGACGGCGCGCGCGAGCCGGACTGGTCCGCTTTGGTTCGCCCGCATGATCGATCTCGGATGCGGCACCGGCCTTGCCGCCGCGGCGTTCCGCGGCTGCTGCGAAACCATCTGCGGCGTCGATCTCTCGCCCGCCATGGTCGAGGCGGCGCGCCGCAAGGGCCTGTACGAGCGTCTCGACGTGAACGACATGCTCGCGTTCCTCGAGCAGGAAGGGGAGGGCGCGTGCGATCTCGTTCTCGCCGCCGATGCGTTCGTCTACCTCGGCGATCTGGCGCCGATCTGCCGCGCCGCGGCGCGCGCGCTGGCGCCCGCGGGCCTGTTCGGGTTTACCGTGGAGGCGGCAGGCGCCGGCGTCGTGCTCGGCGAAAAACTGCGCTACGCGCACGGTGCCGATCACGTGCGCGCCGCGCTGGCGCGCGCGGGTCTCGATCTGCTGGTGCTCGACCCCGCCTCGACCCGCACCGAGAGCGGCGCCCCGGTCCCCGGGCTCGTGGTGGTGGCGGCACGCGCTGGAATCCCTCCCCTCCGGGGAGGGATAAAGCTGTGGTCGTGCCGATGACCACCGACGTAACCGAAGCCCCGGCCGTGCTCCCCGAGCCCTTCGCCCGCTGGTTTGCGGCGCGCGGCTGGACGCCGCGCGAGCATCAGCTCGAGCTGCTCGCCATGGCGCGCACCGGACGCTCGGTGCTGCTGATCGCACCGACCGGCGGCGGCAAGACGCTCGCCGGTTTTCTGCCGACCTTGGTCGAATTGAATGAACGACCAAACAACGCACGCAGCGGCCTGCACACGCTCTATATCTCGCCGCTCAAGGCGCTGGCCGTCGACATCGCGCGCAACCTCGAACAGCCGGTCAACGAGATGGGGCTTGCGGTGCGCATCGAGACGCGCACCGGCGACACGCCCACCTCGAAGCGCCAGCGCCAGCGCCGCGATCCGCCGGATATTTTGCTCACCACGCCCGAGCAGGTTGCGCTGCTCATCGCCTCGGCCGATGCGCCGCTGCTGTTCCGCACGCTTCGCCGCGTCGTGCTCGACGAATTGCACGCGCTCGTGACCTCCAAGCGCGGCGACCTGCTCGCGCTCGGCCTCGCGCGGCTTTACCGGCTGGCCCCGCGCCTCGCGACGGTCGGCCTGTCGGCGACGGTCGCGCAGCCCGAGGATCTCTGCCGTTTTCTCGTGGCGCAGCCGCGCGGCGGCGACGCGCGCGCCGACCTCATCCTCGCCGCCGGAGGCGCCGCGCCGCACGTCACCATGCTGGACACGCGCGAGCATCTGCCGTGGTCCGGCCACTCGGCGCGCCACGCGCTCGCCGAGATCTACGACCTGATCAGGCGCCACAAGACGACGCTGGTGTTCGTCAACACGCGCAGCCAGGCCGAGATGCTGTTCCAGCAGTTCTGGCGCATCAACGAGGATTCGCTCGCCATCGCGCTGCATCACGGCTCGCTCGACGTGGCGCAGCGCCGCAAGGTCGAGGACGCGATGGCGAAAGGCCGCCTGCGCGCGGTCGTGTGCACCTCATCGCTCGATCTCGGCATCGATTGGGGCGACGTCGACCTCGTCGTCAATGTCGGCGCCCCCAAGGGCTCCTCGCGCCTGCTGCAGCGGATCGGCCGCGCCAACCACCGGCTCGACCAGCCCTCGCGCGGTGTGCTGGTCCCCGCAAATCGCTTCGAGGTGCTGGAATGCAGCGTCGCCATCGACGCCATCGCCGAGAATGCGCAGGACACTCCGCCGGCGCGCACCGGCGCGCTCGACGTGCTCGCCCAGCACGTGCTCGGCTCCGCCTGCGCGGCGGCGTTCGACGCCGACGAGCTCTATGCCGAGGTGATCCGGGCCGCGCCCTATGCCGGGCTCGCGCGCGCCGCGTTCGACGCGGTGGTCGATTTCGTCGCGACCGGCGGCTATGCGCTCAAAAGCTACGAGCGCTTCGCCAAAATCCGCCGGGACAGGAACGGCCGCTGGCGCATCAGCCATCCGCGCATCGCCCAGCAATATCGCCTCAACGTCGGCACCATCGTCGAGGAGGCGATGCTCAAGGTGCGTCTGGTGCGCGCGCGCGAAGGCCGGCACGGTCATTCCGGGCCGATCGCGCGCGGCGGCCGCATCCTCGGCGAGATCGAGGAATATTTTGTCGAAGGCCTGGTGCCGGGCGACACCTTCGTGTTCTCCGGCGAGATCCTGCGCTACGAGGCGCTGGTCGAGGACGAGGCCTACGTGTCGCGCACGCACGCGGTCGACCCGAAGGTCCCCTCCTACGGCGGCGGCAAGTTCCCCCTCTCCACCTATCTGGCCGACCGCGTGCGCGGCCTCTTGGCCGAGCCCTCCGCCTGGTCGCCGTTGCCCGTGCAGGTGCGCGAGTGGCTCGAGATCCAGCAATGGCGCTCGGTCATCCCCGGCCGGCGCGAGCTGCTGGTCGAGACCTTCCCGCACGCCGGCAAGCATTACCTCGTCTGCTATCCGTTCGAGGGACGCCTCGCGCACCAGACGCTCGGCATGCTGCTCACCCGCCGGCTCGAGCGCGCGCGCATGCGCCCGCTCGGCTTCGTCGCCAACGAATACGCGCTGGCGGTCTGGGGCCTCGGCGACCTCGCCTTGCGCATCGCACGCGCCGACCTGTCGCTCGACCGCCTGTTCGAGCAGGACATGCTGGGCGACGACCTCGAAGCGTGGCTCGCCGAGTCCTCGCTGATGAAGCGCACGTTCCGCGCCTGCGCGATCATCGCCGGGCTGATCGAGCGGCGCCATCCGGGCAAGGAGAAATCGCGCCGCCAGATCATGATCTCGACCGACCTCGTCTACGACGTCCTGCGCCGCCACCAGCCCGACCACGTGCTGCTGCGTGCGGCGCGCATCGATGCCGCGACCGGGCTGCTCGACATCCGCCGGCTCGGCGACATGCTCTCCCGCACCCGGGGCCGAATCGTCCATAAAGCGCTCGACCGCATATCGCCGCTTGCGGTACCGGTGCTGCTGGAGATCGGGCGCGAGCCGGTTCCCGGCGAGGCGTCCGATACGCTGCTGGCGGAAGCGGCCGAAGAGCTGGTCAGGGAGGCGATGGGTGAACCGGGCCGCGAGCGGAGCGGATCTCGACGGCCGGCCTGACGGCGAACAAGCCGCCGTCGCGGTGGCCGGTATCGCGCTCGTCGCCGACGCGGACGGCGCGCTCTATTGGCCGGAGCAGCACCTGCTGGTCGTCGCCGACCTTCATCTGGAGAAGGGCTCGAGCTACGCCGTGCGCGGCGTGCTGCTGCCGCCCTACGACACCGCGGCCACATTGGCGGCGCTCGCGCGGGTCGTTGTGCGCTACCGGCCGCGCATCGTCGTCGCGCTGGGCGACAGTTTTCACGACGGCGACGGGCCGCAGCGCCTCTCTGCG
>DASPZC010000107.1:0-2747 GCA_035636455.1 Xanthobacteraceae bacterium | reverse complement strand
TTGCCGGCCGCCGTTAAGGTCGCTGCAAACATTTCCCGGCGATGTGATTCCCGCGGATATTTGCGGCCGGCCCGCCCCGCTTCATGCCATGCGAGGTCTTAGTCGAATGGCGCTGTCGAGCATGACCGGCTTTGCGCGGGCGGACGGCGCGCACGGCGCCTATTTCTGGATCTGGGAGCTCAAATCGGTCAACGCCAAGGGCCTCGAGGTCAGGCTGCGCCTGCCGCCCGGATGGGACGCGGTGGAAATGCCGGTGCGCGCGCGCGCCGCCGAGGCGCTCGCCCGCGGCACGGTCTACGCCAACCTGGCGGTGCGGCGCGAAGGCGTCGCCCCGGTGGTGCGCGTCAACGAGCCGGTGCTCGACGCCGTTCTCTCCACCATGCGCAACGTCGCCCAGCGGCTCGACGCGCGGCCGGCGAGCCTCGACGGCATCCTCGCGCTCAAGGGGGTGATCGAGGTGCTCGACGAGGACGAGCGCGAGGAGGACCGGCGCGCCGGCGAGGCAGCGGTCGTCGCCGGCTTCGGCGCGGCGCTCGCAGGCCTCAACGACATGCGCCGGCACGAGGGGCTCGCCCTGGGCCGCGTGCTCGAGGCGCGCCTCGCCGAAATCGCGGCGCTCGCCGCGCGCGCGGAGGCCGCCCCGGGGCGCAAGCCGGAAGCGATCCGCGCGCGGCTCGCCGACCAGGTGGCGGCGCTGCTCGACCAGTCCGACCGCTTCGACGCCGACCGGCTGCACCAGGAGGCGATCCTGATCGCCGCCAGGGTCGACGTGCGCGAGGAGCTCGACCGCCTTGCCGCGCATGTGGCGCAGGCGCGCCGCCTCATCGCGCAGGGCGGCGCGGTCGGCCGGCGGCTCGATTTTTTGTCCCAGGAGCTCAACCGCGAGGCCAACACGCTGTGCTCGAAATCGAACGACGTCGAGCTGACCAATATCGGGCTCGAGCTCAAGAGCGTGGTCGAGCAGTTCCGCGAGCAGGTGCAGAACCTGGAGTGAGCACGATGGAGGGGAGGGCGGGCACGGCCAGGCGCACCGACGCGATCACGCGGCGCGGCCTGATGTTCGTCTTGTCCTCGCCGTCCGGCGCCGGCAAGACCACGCTGTCGCGCCTGCTGCTCGACAAGGACCCCGCCGTCGACCTGTCGATTTCCGTCACCACGCGCCCGCCGCGCGCGGCCGAGGTCGACGGCCGCGACTATCATTTCATTGATATGACGCGGTTCCAACAAATGGTGAAGAACGGCGAATTACTGGAATCGGCGCGCGTGTTCGATGATTACTATGGCACGCCGCGCCGCCCGGTCGACGCGGCGCTGGCGCGGGGGCGCGACATGCTGTTCGACATCGACTGGCAGGGCACCCAGCAACTGCGGGAGAGGGCGCGCTCGGATCTCGTGAGCGTGTTCGTGCTGCCGCCCTCGATGCGCGAGCTGGAGCGGCGCCTGCGCCAGCGTGCCCAGGACAGCGACGCCGTCATCGCGCGGCGCATGGCCACCGCCGCCGACGAGATGAGCCATTGGGCCGAGTACGACTACGTGGTGGTCAATCGCGACATCGACCGCGCCTTCGCCGAGGTGCAGTCGATCCTCGCCGCCGAGCGGCTCAAGCGCGAACGGCAGACGGGGCTGTCGGCCTTCGTGCGCGGCCTGCAGGCGGATTTGTAACCAAAAGCGCATCAGCAAATAAAGCCGTCACCCTGAGGCGCTCGCGCGACGAAGTCGCGCGAGTCCCGAAGGGTGGAAACGGTCGCGCCTGCTGTCATCCTTCGAGGGCCGCGCTCCGCGTGGCCGCCTCAGAGCCTGACTCAAAATGCGGCTAGCAGAATCAATGAGTCTTGGACCCGCTTCGGGGAGGTATCCGATTCCGCCAAGTTGCAAGATGCCCAAACGGTGGGCCTTCTCGCAATCGCAGGCCGGGCGATCCCTCTCGATAGCGATTCACGCAACTCATTGAAATGACTCAGCTTCATTTTCGGTCGGGCTCTCAGGATGACGAGGCGCGGAACCATCACATCGTCAGCACCACCCGTCCGACGATCTCGCCCTTGCGTAAGTCGTCGAGGGTCGCCTGGGCGGCGGCGAGCGGGCGCTCGGCGATCGGCACCGGCGCGATCTTGCCGGCGCGGGCGAGGGCGAGCATCTCGCGCGCCTCGTCGAGCCGGCCGACGAGGGTACCCTCGATGGTCATGGCGCGCAGCGGGAACATGGCGATCGGCGTCGAGAACGCCCCGCCAATGAGGCCGGTGATCACCACCTTGCCGCCCTTGGCGAGCGCGCCGAGCGCGAACTGCAGCGAGCGGTCGGAGCCGACGAAATCGCACGCCGCGAACACGCCGCCGGTCGACGCGAGGATCGCCTTGCGCGCCGCCGGATCGGCGGGATCGAACGCCGCCGCCGCGCCGGCGGCGAGCGCCGCCTCGCGCTTGCGCGCATCGATCTCGGCGACGATCGGCGGAAACGGAAACATCGCGCGGGCGAAGGCGAGCCCCATCATGCCGACGCCGCCGAGGCCGACGAGGAGCGCCGGGCCGCGCGCGGCGTGGGCGGCAAGGCGCTTGAGCGCCGCGTAGGCGGTGAGGCCGGAGCACATGTAGGCGGCGGCGAGCGCGGCGGGGAGCGGCGCGTAATCGAGCAGATAGCGCGGGTGCGGCACCAGCACGTGGGTGGCAAAGCCGCCGTCGAGGTAAACCCCGAGATGGCGCGGCGCCGCGCACAGGTTCTCGTCGCCGGCCGCGCACGCCGCGCAGGCG
>DASPZC010000106.1:0-6328 GCA_035636455.1 Xanthobacteraceae bacterium | reverse complement strand
CGTGGCCGAGGCATTTCAGGAGCGCCGAGCGCTCGACGGTCACTTTCATGGCGAACCCCGCTCCATCGCGTCCCAACGCCCCGCGCGCACGGAGTGCCGCTCGCGCCGCGGCGCCCGGCGCCAAGCACGTGCGGCGCCGGGGGGAAGAAAGTGGCGCGGCCGGGGGGATTCGGCAAGGGTCCACTCGGCACGCCGCGCGAGGGTCCCCGCACCCCGCCCCTCTCCCCGCCGGCGGGCGCCGGCGCGGAGAGGGTGCCGGCCCCCGCGTCACTCCTGCAGCAGGCGCTTCAGCACCTCGACCTCCTCGGCGAGCCGCGCGTCGTTGACCATCAGCGTCTCGACCTTGCGCACCGCGTGCAGCACCGTGGTGTGGTCGCGTCCCCCGAACCGGCGGCCGATTTCCGGCAGCGAGCGCAAGGTCAGCGCCTTGGAGAGATACATGGCGATCTGGCGCGGGCGCACCACGTTGGCGGTGCGGCGCGAGGACAACAGGTCGGCGCGGCTGATGTTGTATTGGCGCGCCACCGTGCGCTGGATGTCCTCGATCTTGACGCGCTTGAGTTCCGGCGGCCGCACCAGGTCGCGCACCGCGCGCTCGGCCATCTCGATGGTGATCGTTTGCCCGGTGAGCTTGTTGTGGGCGAGCAGGCGGTTGAGCGCGCCGTCGAGATCGCGGCCGTTATGCGTCACCGTCTTGGCGATGAACTCGAGCACCGGCGCCGGCACGTCGAAGCCGACGTGGTGCGCCCGCGCCGCGGCGACCCGCGACTTGAGGATCGCGAGCCGCAGCTCTTCCTCGTGGCCTCCCATCTCGACTACGAGGCCGCCGGCGAGGCGCGAGCGCACCCGCTCGTCCAGCGTCTCGAGATCGGACGGCGGCCGGTCGGCCGCGATCACCACCTGCCGGCCCGCGTCGATCAGAGCGTTGAGCGTGTGGCAGAACTCGGCCTGGGTCGACTTGCCCTGGAGAAACTGCAGGTCGTCGATCACCAGCACGTCGATGCCGCGCAGCGTCTCCTTGAAGGCGATCGCGGTCTGCGTCTTGAGCGCCGCCACGAACCCGTACATGAACTTCTCGACGGTGAGATAGAGCACCTTGCGGCCGCCGGGGACGTTGCCGGCCCACGTGTTGCCGGCCCAGGCGATCGCCTGCAGCAGATGCGTCTTGCCGAGCCCCACGCCGGAATGGACATAGAGCGGGTTGAACATCACCGTCTCGCCGCGCCGGCCGTTGGCCACCTGCTTGGCCGCCGCGTGGGCGAGCGTGTTGGAGCGGCCGACCACGAAAGCGTTGAAGGTCAGGCGCGGATCGAGCGGGGAGGCGCCGGGCGCGTCGTTCGCCGCCGGCGGCGGCATCATGATGCGCGGCTCGCGTTCCGGCGCGGCTTGCGGCGCCGCGCGTTCCGCCTCGCACGCCGGCTCCGGCTTCGCCCGCGTCTGCGTGCGGATGACCGCGGAGCGCACGTTGAGATCGATGCGGCGCAGTCCCGGCTGCTCGGCCTTCCAGCAGACGAGCACGCGCTCGATGTAGTGCGCCTGGATCCAGCTCTTGAGAAACTTGGTCGGCACCGAGAGGCGGACCACTTCCGCGTCGATCCCGTCGAGATCCATGCGGGCGAACCAGCTCGAGAACACGTCGTCGCCGACGTCGGCGCGCAGGCGCTGCTTAACCCGGGCCCAGCGCTCCGTCTCCGTGGGGGTCGCTTGCATGGCGGGTCTCGGGTCGTGGGTCGGTGGCAGCGTCGGGAAGGGTCGTTTGTTCGAATAGGCGCCGTGGACCGATTCGAGCGGCTTCAACATCGTGCGCTCCGGTGATGGTCGGCCATCGAGGGACCGATGATTGGTCCCGCAGCGCGGGACGGTTGGCGATGCGCGTGGAAAGAAATCTCGCGATCGTCAGCTGCCTGGTGGCGCAGCCTTGTTCGAAATGTCCGCAGCGACGCGGCGATCGTCGCCGGCGCTCGGTCGCCGCGGCTTGCGCCCAGGAAATTGGCGCCCTGGCGGTTGCTCGAATTTTTTACTGGCCGGGTCAGCCGGCCTTCGCCACAGTGTCATCTGCACGCCCCCTGCATCATCGCGGCCGCCGCTGCGATGTCTCGTTTTCGAGATTAGTTTTTCTCTTCCAGGCTTACCTCCCGGCGCACACACGACAACGACGCCGCAATGCTCAGTTCAAGACGGTTCAGGGCCTCCTGCACGTCACACGCGATTTCACGCTGATTTCGGGCACGATTCTCCGTTTCTCATCCACCGATGAGTTCGTATACTCGGACATTGTTTGAAGCCGCTTGGTCGTGCGGAAGCGAAAAAAACATACACGAGGCGAAGACGCCCGCAACAGATTTTGTCGCCGACTCGTCACACTGGCGCTGGAGTCGTGGCAGAACGATGACGGAAATGTAAGGCAAGCTTTTGGATTCGTGCCTGAATCCGATTGGCGTCCTGCCCCATTGCGAGGCTCCGCGCCCATTGCGCTTGCTTCACCGGCGCTTCATCGAACTCCAAGTCCCGCGCCGTGCTTTCCGATTAAGCCGTTGGCTCGACGCACTTTTTTTTGAGCGGAAAGCATGGGTAACTCGCGCGCCGCGATCGCACTTATTCCGATGGCGCGGGCTCATCCTGAACTTTTTCGGGCAGGTGTGCTTTCGCCGCCACAGCGGCAGGTCGTTACCGCGTCCGCGAAATGGCCGCTAAGCGAGCTTGGCGAGGCGCCGGGTCAGCCGCGACACTTTCCGGCTTGCCGTATTCTTTGCCACGACGCCCTTCTGGGCAGCCCGCATGATTTCCGGCTCCGCCGCGCGCAGCGCGGCCATCGCGGTTGTCTTGTCGCCGGACGCAATCGCTTCCTCGACGGTGCGCACGAAGCCGCGCATGCGCGAGCGCCGCGCTTTGTTGACGACGGTCCGGCGCGCGATCTTGCGTGCCGCCTTCTTGGCGGAGGTGGTATTGGCCATCGGGCTGGTTCCGGTATGCGCTCGGCAATCTCGCCGAGACGTTTGCAAAAATGAGCGGCGGCGAAGCCACTGGCCGCCAACCCGCGCGCTTATAGTGGGGGCCTCGTTGGGCGTCAATGCGCGCGGCCGCGCGCGGCCGCCCCTATGGCCGCAGACGCCAGGTCAGGCGACCTTCTTGGCGCGCACCGCGTCGTAGCCGGCGAGGACGGCGGCGCGCTCCGCGGCCGGGAATGCATGGAGCGGGGGCATAACGCGCGCCCATGCGTCATCGCCGTGGATATGGGCGAGCAGCGCCTTGACCCCGGAGACGAGCGGCTTGCCGTCGAACAGCTTGCGGATCGTCACCGCCGCATCGAGCGCGGCGCGGTCGCCGTGCCGATAGGCGCGCGCGCACAGATCCGCGTTGAGGTTGGCGGTCGCCGAGATGCACCCCGCGAACGGTCCGTCGCGCGCCTCCATCAGGGCGGCCTCGGTCGACGGGAACACCTTGAAATCGGCGGCAATGGCGGCAGCCTCGCGCGCGTAGGGCAGATCGCCGGAGGAATCCTTCAGGCCCGCGAGGCGCGGTCCGAACCGGTCCTTGAGCCGGCGGATCAGCTTGACGTGCCACGGCACGCCCGACATGGACGGGAAGTGATAAAGATAGATCGGGATCGGCCGCTCGGGGCTCGCCGTCATGAGCGCGTCGATATAGGCGATGAGCCCCTCGTCCGGCACGCCCTTGTAGTAGAACGGCGGCAGCACCAGCGCGCCGGCGAATCCGAGTTCCGCCGCATAGGTCGTCAGCGTCAGCGCGTCGGCGAGCGCCGCCGCGCCGGTGCCCACCATCAGCCGCTCCATCGGCAGCCCGGCGCCGCGATAGGCGCGCATCACGCGCTGGCGCTGCGCGATCGAGAACGACGTCGCCTCGCCGGTCGTGCCGAGCACGTTGAGCCCGTCGCAGCCGTTGTCGAGGAGGAAACGCGCCAGCGCCGTCGAGCGCGCGCAATCGGGCTCGCCGCTCTCGTCGACGGCGGTCGCGATCGCGGCGATCACGCCGGAAAGTCCGCTCCTGGTCACGTTGTCTCCTTCTGCCGCCGCGCGGCGCCCCGGCGCGCCGTCACCCGCTCACATTATAGGCGGCGAGCGCGGCCATGTTGACGAGATCGGAATCGGTGGCGTTGAGATGAACGATCTGCACCGGCCGATCGAGCCCGACGAGGAGCGGGCCGATCACCGTCGCGCCGCCCAGCTCTTGCAGCATCTTGGTCGAGATCGAGGCGGAGTGGAACGCCGGCATGATCAGCACATTGGCGGGGCCGGAGAGGCGGCAGAACGGGTAGGCCGCGGCCAGCGCGGGATTGAGCGCGACGTCGGCCGCCATCTCGCCGTCATACTCGAAGTCGACGCGGCGCTGGTCGAGGATGCGCACCGCCTCCTGCACCCGCGCGGAACGGTCGCCGGGCGGATGGCCGAAGGTCGAGAACGCCAGCAAGGCGAGGCGCGGCTCGTAGCCGAGCTTGCGGGCAACGCCCGCCGCCTCGATCGCGATGTCGGCCAGCTCCAGCGCGTCCGGCATTTCCGTCACCGCCGTATCGGCGACCACGACGATGCGCCCGCGCGCGAGCACCAGCGAGACGCCCATCACGCGATGGCCCGGCTTGTCGTCGATGCAATGGCGGATGTCCCCCAGGGCGACAGAGAAGTTGCGCGTCACCCCCGTCACCATGGCGTCGGCGTCGTCGAGCGCGACCATCGAGGCGGCGAAATGGTTGCGGTCCTGATTGATCAGCCGCTGGCAGTCGCGGGCGAGGAACCCCCGGCGCTGCAGCCGCTCGTACAGATAGGACGCATAGGCGGCGTTGCGCTGGGACAGCCGCGCATTGATGATCTCGATGCTCTCGCCCAGCTCGATGCCGGCGTTGTTGGCGGTCTCGCGCACCCGTTCTTCGCGTCCGACGAGCTGCGCGGTGCCGAGCCCCTGGTGCACGAAGCTCGCGGCGGCGCGGATCACCTGCTCCTCCTCGCCCTCGGCGAAGACGACGCGCTTGGGCTGCCGGCGCAGCCGCTCGAACACCCGCGCGAGCACGCCCGCGACCGGGTCGCGCCGCGTGCGCAGCTGCTGGCGATAGGCATCCATGTCGATGATCGGCTTGCGCGCCACGCCCGAATCCATCGCCGCCCGGGCGACCGCCGGCGGCACCGCCGAGATGAGGCGCGGGTCGAACGGCACCGGGATGATGTAATCGGGTCCGTATTTCGGCCGCGTTCCGTACGCCGCCGCGACCTCGTCGGGCACGTCCTCGCGCGCCAGTTCGGCGAGCGCCTTGGCGGCGGCGATCTTCATTTCCATGTTGATGGTGGTCGCGCGCACGTCGAGCGCGCCGCGGAAAATGTAGGGGAAGCCGAGCACATTGTTGATCTGGTTCGGATAGTCCGAGCGGCCGGTCGCCATGATGGCGTCCTGGCGCACCGCCGCGACCTCCTCGACGGTGATTTCCGGATCAGGGTTGGCCATGGCGAAGATGATCGGCTTTGCGGCCATCGACTTCACCATCTCGTCGGTCACCGAGCCCTTGACCGACAGCCCGAAGAACACGTCGGCGCCCTCGAGCGCCTGGGCGAGCGTGCGCGCCTTGACGTTCGCCGCATGCGCCGACTTCCATTGGTTCATGCCCTCGCGGCGGCCCTGGTAGATCACCCCCTTGGTGTCGCACAGGATCACGTTGCCGGGCGCAAAGCCGATCGCCTTGAGCAGCTCGAGGCAGGCGATGCCGGCCGCGCCGGCGCCGTTGCACACGAGCTTGGTGCTCCCGATGTCGCGTCCGGTGAGGTCGAGCGCGTTGATCAGGCCGGCCGCCGCGATGATGGCGGTGCCGTGCTGGTCGTCGTGGAACACCGGGACGTCGAGCAGCTCGCGCAGCCTTTGCTCGATCAAGAAGCACTCGGGCGCCTTGATGTCCTCGAGGTTGATGCCGCCGAAGCTCGGCTCGAGCAGCTCGACGCAATCGATGAACCGCTGGGCGTCCTCGGTCTTCACCTCGAGGTCGATTGCGTCGACGTCGGCGAAGCGCTTGAACAGCACCGCTTTGCCTTCCATCACCGGCTTCGACGCGAGTGCGCCGAGGTTGCCCATGCCAAGGATCGCCGTGCCGTTGGAGATGACGGCCACCATATTGCCCTTGGCGGTATAGTCGTAGGCGAGATCGGGATTCTCGGCGATGCGCAGCACCGGCACCGCCACACCCGGAGAATAAGCCAGGCTCAAGTCGCGCTGGGTCGCCATCGGCTTGGTGGGCACCACTTCCAGCTTGCCCGGCTTTTCGCCCGCATGAAATGCGAGGGCTTCTTCGTCGGTGAAGGACGGGCGGGACATTGGGTACCTGCTGAAATGA
>DASPZC010000105.1:0-4486 GCA_035636455.1 Xanthobacteraceae bacterium | reverse complement strand
TGTAGCTCGTCGCCGGGTCGCCGCCGGCCTCGACGCTGTCGAGTGGACGATAGGCGAGGCCGGCAAGCCCGGGCGCCCCCTTCCAGGCGCCGAAATTGGCGACGAACGCGGTGACCAGATAGCGCGCCAGCGTCTCGTTGTCGGTCAGGCACAGGTTCGCCCGGTCGGCCGGCGGGCTCTTGTCCTGCGGCGACTGCAGCAGAACCAGCGCATGGCCGCGGCCGTGCGGGGAGAGCACCACGCGGAAGAAGCTCGCCAGGGTCACGAACGGGCCGTCGGGCGTCTGCTTGAGCGAGATGCCCGGGTTCTCGCCCGACCATTCCACGTTGCCGGAAAAGACGATCGGATCCGCCATATTGTCCTCCCTGATCGGTTCACGATAACAGATGTTGCCCGGCCCTTGTGCCCGGTGTTGAAGCCGCCGGCTTTGTGAGGACACGCGCGCCATGATCATCGACTGCCATGCCCATGTGTTCGAGAATTGGCATGGCGCCTGCGGGCATCCGTCCGTCGATATCCATCTCAAGTACATCCAGAAGAATGTGACGCGGCCGGCCGCCAAGGCATTTCGCGTGCGCGACGGCAAAGAAGTAAAGCCCACCATGCTGTTCCGGCCGGACGACAACACCTGGGCCGGGCTCAACGACGTCGGCTTTCGCGTCGGCCCCTATGGCCGCCTCGAGTTCACCCACGAGGGCGAGCAGTACGCGATCCAGTACATGCCGGTCGGCATGCAGCGGATCGAGGCGCCGCCCGCCTTCATGGTCGCACAGATGACCTACGCGGGCGTCGATCACTGCATCCTGCAGGCCGGCGGCGGCTACGGCGCGATGAACGACTACAATGCGTTTGCGCAGAGCGAATATCCGGACAAATTCACCGGCCTGCTGCACGTCGACGAGGCGGTCGCCGATCGTGACGAGGTACTCGCCGAAGTCGATCGCGCACACCAGAGTCTCGGCCTCAAGGGCCTGTACTACGCGCACGATTTCTCCCGCCACGGCTACGCGCGCAACCTCGATCACGCGGCGTTCGCGCCATTCTGGGACAAGATCGCGTCGTTCGGGTTGCCGGTGTTCGTGGAGCTTTCGGCAACGCCGCACTACGACCGGGCGAGCTACATCGGCAACCTCATGGCGTTCGACCGGGTCGTCGAGCGCCACGGCGCGCTGCGCTTCGTGCTGGTGATGGGCCCGCCGGTGGCGCATTTCGCGCGCGCCGGCCAATGGGATTTTCCGCCCGAGGTGCTCGCCGCCTACCGGCGCGAGAATCTGCTGATCGAGATCATGTTCCCGATTACCTGGGGCGGCATCTGGGACTACCCCTATCCCGAGGCCCAGGACCTGATCCGGCACATGCGCGACCTGTTCGGCGCGTCACGGCTCGTCTGGGGCTCCGACATGCCCAACGTCGAGCGCTTCTGCACCTATCGCCAGAGCCTCGACTACGTCCGCCGCCATTGCGCGTTCCTGTCGGCCGCCGAGCAGGACGCGGTGCTCGGCGGCAACGTGGCGGAGCTGTTCGGGCTCGGTGGGTGATATCAACACCACTTTCGGCCTCATGGTGAGGAACGCGGCGAAGCCGCGCGTCTCGAACCATCGCAACGGGCGCTTGCTGTCATCCTTCGAGACGACCGCATCGCGGTCTCCTCAGGATGAAGGTGGAGCAACTTACTCGACCGTCGATCACCCCGCCAAAAACTCGTCCGCCGTGTAGATCGCGCGGAATGGAACGCCGAGCTTGTTGAAATGGTCGGTGGCGCCTTCGAGCCGGTCGACGACGGAGATCACCAGCACGACCTTGGCGCCGTCCTCGAGCGCGGCTTCGGCCGCGGTGGTGGCGGAGCCGCCGGTGGTCGTCACGTCCTCGAGGATGGCGACCTTCTTGCCCGCGAGGCTCGCGGCGGTGCCTTCGATGCGCCGCTTGGTGCCGTGTTCCTTGACTTGCGCACGGACGAAAAAGCCGGGGATCGGCCGGCCGCGCAGATGGCTGAGCATGGCGACCGAGTTGACGAGCGGCACCGCCCCGATGGCAAGGCCGCCGACATAGTCGACCTCGACCCCCTGCAGCTCATTGAGGATCAACTCGGCAATCCAGGCGGCGCCGGCCGGATCGAACATGGTCGGCTTCATGTCGAAATAGTAATTGCTGGTGCGCCCCGAGGTCAGCGCGATGGCGCGGCGGCTGAACGAGCGCTCCTTGATGAGCGCGAACAGGTTTGCGCGGACGTCGGGCACGGCGGTGCGGTCCTCCTTCGCACGGGCGCGCAGCGGCTGCATGGTCGCCTCTCGTTTTGACGCTTTGGCGTGCTTATAGCCCCGCCATCCGCGCAAAACAACGAAAGCCGGCCCCGACGCGGCGTTTGTTCACAGCCTAAACGGCGACGAACGGGCCGGGGCGGGCGCGCAAACCCCCAGACGGCAGCAGGTAGAAATAGTGCCGCGGCGGCTCGTAATGCTCCTCGGCGGTCGCCGGCTCGAGGAAGCAGTCGCCGGCGAGATCGGCGCGCACGAAGAAAGCGTTCACCCCGGCGATCGAGCACCCAACGATGCGGTAGTCTTTCTGCGCGCCGAGCTTGACGAGAGCCGCGAGGCTCGCGCCCTGGAAATTCGAGCCGTCCCATTCGGCGTCCGGCCGGTATGGCACGACCAGCGACATGGGCGGTCGGAGCGTCGCGTTATATTCGATGACGACAACGCGCGGAGCGACCACGTCAATCGCCTTCCAGACCCAGTAGTCGTTGTAGTCGATGTCGATGCTCAGGAGGTCGATCTCGCCGCGCAGGCCAGTCTGGCCGATCAGGCCGTTGATGTTCTCGGCCGTGACCCGGCTCTCCACCAACGTCAGAGTCCGCTCGGTGATGAACGGCGCGAAATTTTGCCCGATCGACGCTGCGCTCTCTGGATTGGCCTCGATCCACAGGCCGCGCCACCCCTCGACGAGGAGTTTTGCCGTGTTGCACTCGACGCCGGTCTCGACTCCGAATTCGACGAACGTCCGGCCGGCCACGCCGATGCGGCGGAAAATCTCCGCGATGATGCCGTCCTCGTCGTTCTGCGAATAGACCTTGTAGCCGTGGCGCAGGAGCCGCTTCGGCGCGAGGTAGCGCGGCTTGGCGATCTCCTCGTGCCACGCGCGCAGCACCTTCATCTGGGCGAGATAACGCGAGCGAACCGCCTCGCGCTCCAGCAGGTCGAGGATCTCCATATTGACGTCGGGCGTCATGGTCTCAGCCGATCCGATAGCGTGCCACGGCTTGCGCGTCCCAGGCGAGCCCGTTGCCGGGACGGTCGGGCGCCAGCGCGTTGCCGTCGACGATCTCGAGCGGCTCCTCGACGACCGGATTGGCCCAGTCCATGTATTCGAGCCAGTGGGCGGTCGGCGTCGCGGCGAGCAGATGCGTGCTGACCTCGGCGAATAGGTGCGAGGACATCTCGAGGCCGTGCGCGGCGGCGAGCCCGGCCGCCTGCATGAAGCCGGTCACGCCGCCGATGCGGTCGAGGTCGGGCATGACGTAATCGGCGGCCCCGGCCGCGAGCGCCACCTGCATGGCGCTCGGCAGGTTGAAATTCTCCCCGATCTGGATCGGCGACGACAGCTCGCGCACGAGCCGCGCGTTCCCCTCGTAATCGTCGTGGCGGATCGGCTCCTCGAGCCAGTAGATGCCCTCGCGGTCGAGGGCGCGGCCGCGCTCCAGCGCCTGCGCAAAGCTGAGCGCCTGGTTGTAGTCGACCATCACGGCCACATCGTCGGGCACGCGCCGTCGCACCGCGTGCAAGGCCGCAATATCCTCCTGCAGGGTCGGATAGCCGAGCCGCAGCTTGATGGCGCGAAAGCCGCCGGCGAGCAGCTTCTCCGCCTCGTCGGCGAGCGCGTGCGGCGCCATCAGCCCGAGCCCGCAGCTATTATAGGCGCGAATGGGCCGCAGCGAGGCACCGAGGAAGCGGGCGAGCGGTTGGCCGGCCGCGATGGCGAGCGCATCCCAGGCGGCGACGTCGATCCCCGACATCGCCATGCGCACGATGCCGTTGACGCCGATCAGCTTGAAGCGCCGCGCCAGCTTGGCCCACAGGTCGACGGGCGCGAGCTTGTCGCCGGTCACCACGGCGGCGGCGGTCTCGATCATGCGGGCGACGACCGGCACAATCTCGCGCGCGAAGCAGAACAGATAGGAGCGGCCGGTGACGCCCTCCTCGGTCTCGAGGTCGATCAGCATGAGCGACGCGGTCTTGATCGCCGCCGCGCTGGTGCCGAGCACATAGGTCATCGGCACCTGGACGCCGACCGCGCGGATCGCCCGGATGGCAAGAACCGGCGGGGTCTTCATCGGCGTGAGCATGTCACGGCCTCTTGCCGTCCGCATGGAGCACGAGAATGTCGCGCACCGCGCGGTTCATCGGGGTCGCGACGCCGACCTTCGCGCCGAGATCGACGACGGCGCCGCTCAGCCACGCAAGCTCCAGGCGGTTGCCGCGCTCGAGATCGT
>DASPZC010000104.1:0-2642 GCA_035636455.1 Xanthobacteraceae bacterium | reverse complement strand
GTTGGCGTTCCTCGCCGCTCAACCTCACGACATACCTCTTTACCGGAATCTCCTTCGCAGCCATGATTGCCTCCGTCGCCAGTAGTGGCGATGAAAGCGAATCACCAAATCCTTTCAAATTGGTTGAAGCGGGCGACTAGGGACAAAACTCTAAACGTTTCGGAAAATCGCCGGCCGGGTCCATCTACCCGCATGCGGCACGTGCCTTGCGACCCTGGTCAGAGCGAGGGGCAAGGTGTCCCGGTCTGGGACAGCAACGGCGATGCGGACTTTGGGCGACCAAACGAGCGGGACGGAGCTGATTCCGATCGGGCCCGCCCGCTGCGCTCCGGCACGCTCGACTCCGCGTCCACAGGCGGTCTTTCTGGTCCACCTGATCGCGACCCGTCGGCAGGCGCCGCAGACGCGCATGCGCCGGCGCGTCGATGCGCGCGAGGCCACGGCAGCCTATCGGGCCTGGCTGACGCGGCGGATCGCCGAAGGCAGCCGTCTTTTCCTATTGGCCTGATACACCAGTCCTTCGCTGCCAACTCGCCCAGGGTTTGAGCCGGACATCCACATCGTGTCTTGTTTTTTTAAGCGGGAAAGTGTGCTTACGCACGCGTAACAAAACCCGACGGAGAACATCTTACCGACGCAAAATGTTTTTTCGTTGCAGTGCCAGCCCTCGAAACCCTAGGTTTTCGGCGGGCCGGGAGGAATGCATGCCGGTGGGTAAGACTTTTGAGCGCATGGCGCGCAACCCTAAGGACAACTGGAGCATTAACGATATACAAACGGTGTGCCGAGAGAATGGGCTGACTTGTGTCGCACCGCGCGGCGGTGGATCGCACTATAAAGTCTCGGGACCGGGTTTCAAGCTGACAATCCCGGCTACGCGCAGGATCAAGCCTGTTTACATTAGAGCCCTCGTGGGCTTCATTAAGAAAATGGAGGACGAAAGATCGTGAGCGCGTCCGCCTATCCCATCCGAATCATGCCTCTCCCTGAAGACGAGGGTGGCGGGTTTGTAGCTTGGGTTCCGGATTTGCCGGGCTGCATGTCGGATGGTGAGACACAAGTCGAAGCGGTTGAAAACGTCCAGCAGGCGATTCTTGAATGGATTGAGGAAGCGCGACGGCAGGGCTCGCCGATTCCTGCCCCAAGCCGCGAAGCGGTGATTGTTTAGGGTTCATCTGGCCTATTTGTCCTAAACTCAGGCCGCCTGTTGGCCAGCCTCTCTATGATTTCATCGTATTGCTGCGTCAACGGTTGTTGGCCTGAGGCCGCTAATATCCGAGCGCGAGCCCGTCCTTGCGCGCATCGGAGCCGCCGATCAGCACGCCGCGCTCCCAGTCGATCCGGATCGCCTGGCCGCCGCCGAACGGCAGCGGGCGCACCGCGACCCTGTGGCCGCGCGCCTTGAGCCCGGCGACGGTTGCGGGCGGCACGCCGCGCTCCACCAAGGTGTCCTCGTCCTCGAAGAACGCGCGCGGCGCATCGATCGCCGCCTGCACGTCCATGCCGTAATCGACCATGTTCGAGATCACATGCGCATGGCCGACCGCCTGGTAGTGGCCGCCCATGACGCCGAACGCCAATTCGCAGCGATCGTCGCGCATGGCGAGCGCCGGAATGATCGTGTGCAGCGCGCGCTTGGCGGGCCCGATCGCGTTGGGATGGCCCGGCTCGACCACGAAACAGGCGCCGCGGTTCTGCAGCATGATCCCGGCGTTCTGTGTCGCGATGCCGACCCCGAACGGGGAGTAGAGCGAATTGATGAACGAGACCGCCATGCGGTCGCGGTCGACCACGGTGAGATAGACCGTGTCGCCGCCGGCCAGGTCCAGGGCCGGCAGGGTGGCGCGGCGCGCGCGGTCGATGCGCTCGGCAAGGTTTTGCGCGAACCTCTTGTCGATCAGCGAGGGGACCGACGTGCGCATGAAGGCCGGATCGGCGATGTGCTGGTCGCGCACCGCATAGGCGAGCCGCGCGGCTTCGAGCGACAGGTGGAAGCGCTCCGGCCCGAAGGGATCGAGCGCCGCCAGATCGAAGCGCTCGAGCATGTTGAGCAACAGCAGGGCGGTGATGCCCTGGCCATTGGGGGGCAGCTCGACAACGTCGAGCCGGCGATAGCTCGACGCGACCGGCTCCGCCGGCTCGCCGCGATGGCGCGCCAGATCGTCGGCGGTGATGAGCCCGTCGTGCGCCGAGACTGTCGCGGCGATGTCCTCGGCGACCGGGCCTTGGTAGAACGCGCGCGGCCCGTCCGCCGCAATCGCTTTGAGAGTTTGGGCGAGCACTGGAAATCGCATCACGTCGCCGACCGCCGGCGCCCGGCCGTCGATCAGGAAATACCGCGCTGCGCCGGGGTCCGCGCGCAGCCGTCGCGCCGCCAGCGCCCAGTCGGTGCCGACCCGCGGCGCGACCGGAAAGCCCTCCTCGGCATAGCGGATCGCCGGCTGCAGCGCGCGGTCGAGCCCGAACCGGCCGTGCGCCGCGAGGACGGCCGCCCAGGCCTCGACCGCGCCCGGCACCGTCACGGCATGGATCGAGTCGAGCCCGATGTGCCGGATGCCTTCTTCGATCAGCGCCTCGGCCCGCATCGCGGCGGCGGAGCGGCCGGAGCCGTTGTAGCCCCACGGCGGCGCGCCCGGCTTGGC
>DASPZC010000103.1:0-1935 GCA_035636455.1 Xanthobacteraceae bacterium | reverse complement strand
TGCGATTGGCGCTGGCGCGGCGCCGACGTATGGCGTCGCGATCTTTGGCATCAATCTCTCGGACGTTCTGCCGTTCCGCCGTCGAGCGGGTCCGTAGGCGGGCAGGGGCCTCGGCGAGTTCGGCGTGCCATTGCCGGATCATCGCCGCTGTCACGGCCACGACTTCGTGAGACCCCAGTTTCGGTCGAATGAACGCCTCGGCAGTGATCTCAAGGCGATCGAGCGCCTTACCACCGCGCCGCTTGTAGTCGGCGATGTAATCGTCGAGGCATCGGTTGACGGTGTAGGGGCCGGGCTTGCCCTTGTCATCGAGCGAGGTCAGCCAATTTCGAGCCGCAGGTCTGGGTCGGGTTCGGCGCAGGCTGTCGCCGGCGAGATCGATGCGATGGGCGTTGTGAACGAGGCGGTCGAGGATGGCGTCGGCGTAGGTCGGGTCACCGATGACCTCGTGCCATTTGTCGATCGGGATCTGGCTGGTGAGGATGGTCGAGCGACGGCCGTAGCGTTCTTCGAGGATTTCGTAGAGATCGCGACGGGCACCGGCGTCGAGGGGGTCGAGCCCCCAATCGTCGAGGATGAGGAGCTGGGCGCCGTTGAGGCTGCGCATGATGCGGGCGTAGCGACCGTCGCCGCGAGCCAGCGCGAGATCGGCGAAGAGCTTAGGGACGCGCTGATAGAGCACCGAGCGGTTGTCGCGGCAGGCCTTATGGCCGAGGGCACAGGCAAGCCATGACTTGCCGACGCCGGTCGGGCCGCACAGGATCAGATTGTCATGCGCGTCGATCCACTCGCCGCCGGCGAGCTTGTGGAACAGCGATCGATCGAGGCCGCGCGGGGCGCGGTAATCGACATCCTCAACGACGGCATGGTGGCGCAATCGGGCATAGCGCAACCGGGCCGCAAGGCGCTTGTCGCGGCGATGGGTCATCTCGCGATCGACGAGTAGGCCGAGCCAATCGGCATGGGTCAGCGTCGCACCATCGCCGGAGGCTTCGAGTTCGGCGAAGGCCTGGGCCATGCCGGACAGCGCGAGCTTAGCGAGTTGGTCGAGCATCGGATGGGTCAGCACTTCCATTCTCCTCACCAGTTAATGGTAGTAGCGGGGTCCGCGGATGTTGGGGTGGAGGACGGCGACGGCGTCGGCAGTCCGTGGCTGCGCGGCCTGGCGATCGAGTTTGTTGTCGAGGATCGAGCGCACCGAGCCGTAGGTCAGCGTGCCGATCTCGATGGCGCGCGTGGCCGCCGCTTCGACCCGATCGGCACCGAACGGCCGGACCAGGCGCACGATGCCGAGACAGGAGCGGAAGCCCTGTTCGGGGTGCGGCCGACGCTCAAGAATCAACTCGCACAACGCCGCCGTTGCTGGACCAATCGAAGAGGCCTGGCTGCGGATGCGCTCGATGGTCCAGTCGGCATAACGTCGATGGCTCGACGGCATGTGATCGGCGACGGTGGTGTGTCGGTGATTGCCGCTGGAGCGCAGATGCGCGGCGATCCGCTCGCCTTTGAGAAAGACCTCGATGGTGCGCGGCGTCAGCCGAACCTCGACCTCGCGGCGGGCGAAGCGGTGTGGCACGCTGTAGAAGTGCGCCTCGACCTCGACGTGGTAATCCACGCCGACCCGGCGCAGCCGCCATTCGGCAAAGGCATAGGGCTCGCTCGGCAAGCCCTTGAGATGCGGCCGGTCGAGTTCCTCGAGCAGGGCGCGGCGAGTGACGCCAAGGCGGCGGATCGGCCGCTCCTCATTGAGCTGATGCAGAAACTCGCCGATGGCCGCGTTGAGCTCGGCCAGGCTGTCGAAGCGGCGATGGCGCAGCCGGCCCAAAAGCCAGCGCTCGACGATCAGCACGGCCGCCTCGACCTTCGCCTTGTCGCGTGGCCGCCGCGGCCGGGCTGGCAGGATCGCCGTGTCGTAATGGGCCGCCATCTCGGCGT
>DASPZC010000102.1:0-2402 GCA_035636455.1 Xanthobacteraceae bacterium | reverse complement strand
CCGCACGAGCATATGCGCGCCAAGAGCGGCGCTGCGATCGACCAGCCCCTCGTCGCGGATCACGCGCAGTGCTTCGAGACCGACCGCGGCGGCGAGCGGATTGCCACCGAAGGTCGAGCCGTGCGAGCCGGGGGTGAACACGTCCATCACCTCGCGGGAGGCGACGAACGCCGACACCGGCAGCACGCCGCCGCCCAGCGCCTTGCCGAGCACGAGGCCGTCCGGACGGATGTTTTCGTGCTCGAAGGCGAACCAGGCGCCGGTGCGTCCGAGGCCGGACTGCACCTCGTCGAGAATGAGCAGCACCCGGTGTGCGTCGCACAGCCGGCGCAGGCCGGCGAGCCAGCCGGCGGGCGGAACGACGATGCCGGCCTCGCCCTGGATCGGCTCGACCAGCACCGCCACCGTGTCGGGCGTGATCGCGCGCTCGGTGGCGGCGAGATCGCCGAATGGCACGCTGTGGAAGCCGGGCGCGAACGGCCCGAAACCGTCGCGGTAGTCGGGTTCGGAGGAGAAGCCGACGATGGTCGTGGTGCGGCCGTGGAAATTGCCGTCGGCGACGATGATCTCGGCGCGGCCGGCGGCTACGCCCTTGACCCGATAGCCCCAGCGGCGCGCCGCCTTGATCGCGGTCTCGACCGCCTCGGCGCCGGTGTTCATGGGCAGCGCCGCATCGAGGCCGGTGAGCCGGCACAGCTCGGCGACGAACGGCCCGAGCCGGTCGGAATGATAGGCGCGCGACGGCACGGCGAGGCATCGGGCCTGCGCGTCAAGCGCGGCGAGGATGCGCGGATGCGCGTGCCCGTGGCTCACCGCCGAATAGGCGCTCATCATGTCGACGTAGCGCCGCCCGGCCGTGTCCCACACGTGCGCGCCCGCGGCCCGGGTCAGCACGACCGGAAGCGGACGATAATTGTGCGCGCAATAGCGGTTTTCGAGTTCGATCGCGTTCATGGCCGACCTCATCCTTCTCCCGGAAGATGGAGCCGAACGCGCCACAGGTGCGGTTGAAGTTGATGCGCCGCGCGACAGCTTCGGCTGCGGCACGGCGGCGCCGCGACCGAAGCGGCTGTGGCGATTCTTCCTCGAAGGATAGGATACGCGCGACCTCAGCGAATCCCTCCCGCTTGCGGGGGGGTAAGGGTCGGGGCCAACGGCGCAAACTTCGGAGCTTGGGCGCCGGGCAACCCCACCCGGCCGCGCGCTGCGCGCGCGGCCACCCTCCCCTTGCAGGGGAGGGATTCGGCGCCCTTATCCCGATTTTGGCTTGAGCAGGGACGCAGGGTAGCCTTCGAACCGGCGCACCGGGCGCAAGGTGATGTGGCTCACGATGCGGGCGACCCCGAGCGTCTCATCCTCAACGAGGTCATTTGTCAGCGCTTCGTAGACGCCGAGGTCGGCGCAGACGAACCGGACCAGATAGTCGACGTCGCCGCTCACCTGCCAGGACTCGACCGCCTCCTCGATCTGCGCGAGGCGGCGCTCCAGGCGATCCTGGCGGCGATGGGCGGTCAGCGTGATCGCCGCGAACACCGTCACCGGCCGCGACAGGCGCTCGAGCCTGAGCAGCGCCTGATAGCCGCCGATGATGCCGGCGGCCTCCAGGCGCCGCACGCGTTCCAGGCATGGGCGCGGCGAGAGCCCGACCAGCTTCGACAGCTTCGCAATGGTCGCGCGCCCGTCGCGCTGGAGAGTGGCCAGGATCTTGATGTCGATCCGGTCGAGGGCAGGCGGGCGCTTGGGGGCCATCGGGCGAGGACCGGACGAGGGCGGATGGCGCCCACTATGCAACGGCCGTGTCCATGGCGAAACCGCGGCCGAACGCTTGCCGGGGACCGGCATTTCCCGGCGGCAGAATCGGGTCGCGACGCCGGCCTTTTTGCGACGGCGAAAACGGCTCGCAACCCATTGATAAATCGAGATAAAAAACTGCGCTCCGGCACTGCTCCGGGGGTGGTTTTGCGCGCGTGAATCATCTATCTAGAGAACAGGCCACTCGCATTCACGGAATCCATTCTTGTCCGACACCGACGATACCCTTCCGGGGGGCCCGCCCTCGGACATCCGCCCCGTTTCGATCACCGACGAGGTGAAGCGCTCGTACCTCGACTACGCCATGAGCGTGATCGTGGCGCGGGCGCTGCCGGACGTGCGCGACGGGCTCAAGCCGGTGCACCGGCGCATCCTCTACTCGATGTACGAGGCCGGGCACACGCCCGACAAGAAGCACGTCAAGTCGGCGCGCATCGTCGGCGACGTGATGGGCCGATATCATCCGCACGGCGACACCGCGATCTACGACGCGCTCGTCCGGCTCGGCCAAGACTTCTCGCTGTCGCACGTGCTGATCGACAAGCACGGCAACTTCGGTTCGCCCGCGGACCCGCCCGCGGCACAGCGCT
>DASPZC010000101.1:0-5500 GCA_035636455.1 Xanthobacteraceae bacterium | reverse complement strand
CGCCATTAGCCGATGCGCCAAGGGGTCCCGCGACTACCTTCGTCGGAGTCGAGGACGCGGAACCGCGGCGGCCACTCGTTCGACGAGGCCGACAATCGACAGGCGAACAGCGGCGTCTTGAATGACGGCGAAGGCCTGAGCCAGCCGAAGCGACCGCCGGTCGGCAAGCAGGTGCAGCCCGGAGGGCACGCCCGAGCTGGAAGGACCGTCGACGCCATCGAACAGCGCCGCCACGGGGACTTCTAGAATTTCGGCAATGCGCACGAGCCGACCGCTGCCGATGCGATTGGTGCCCTTCTCGTATTTCTGCACCTGCTGGAAGGTGATGCCGAGCCGCCTGCCGAGCTGCGACTGCGACAGGCCCTTCGCCATGCGCCGAATGCGTACGTTGCGTCCGACGGCGACATCGATGGAATTGGGGGTCTTGGTGGACATCACACGCCTGTTGCGTTCCGAGCAATGATTTGCGAATTCGCAATGTACCTTAAAAGCGGTCGCCTTAAAACCGTCGATGCGCACAATCGGCGCCCGTGAAACGGACGCACAAAGGCCCGCTGCGCGACACCCTGGCAAAGAACATGCGCCGCTTGCGCGCCGCGCGCGGCCTCAGCCAGGAAGCGCTGGCGCACGAGAGCGGAATGAACCGCACCTACCTCAGCGCCGTGGAGCGCGCCGAGCGCAACGTCTCGATCGACAACATTGCCCGGATCGCCAAGGGACTGCGGGTCGCGCCGTGGGTGCTTCTCAGGGAGGATTAGGCCGACCCGAGCGGCGGTCGCACAGCATGTCGGTGACGTGCAGATGACGCCGAGGCTTTTCAATAATCCGATTTGAGATCAACGGGAGGGGCAAAGCGTACCAATTCGTGACCGCCGAGAACAGTTAAATGGGCATGGAGGCCCGCGATGATATAATAACAGCACCTGCGAATCGGATGCAGCCCCATGACGCGCCAGTTCAGTACACCGTTGACTGAACTCCCAGGATTTCTGTCAACTATTTCTATGGTGGTCGATGATGGGTCTGAGATTGTTCGAAGCCTCATTGCTGCCGAAAGGAAGTCCCCACCCGTTTATGATCCGGCACGAGATCTCTTCTGCGTCGTGCTCGAGGGGAAGCTGAGCTTCGAGAACGCCATGCGTCAGGCTCGAGCGCTAATTGATGAAACGGAGCGTGCGTGTGCAATCGAAATTCTCGAAGCGTCCGAGGTCTTCCTCCGCAAGCAGCTACCCGCTCCGGTCGGCGTGTTTCCGTCCAAGGACTATCACCTCCATAATGGTCTTACTCTTGACGTTTCGCCGCTGTGGCATAGGCGGACAGCGCCAGAGCGATTGATGGTATTGCACTTCTGGCGGAAACCACTCTCTGATTGGCAATTGAGTGCGGCCGGTGCGGTTATTCGAACTGCCCTCACGTATCATCAGCCGCAATACTTGGCATGTGAACTTGATTTCATCTCTGTACCATTTCCCGAAGGCGGGACTCGGCGGCGGTTCGACCAGTACAATTGGGCCAAGATCAAGCCGCTCAGCGACGTCGATTTAAAGCGATTCTGGAAACAATTTCTCGCCGCCTGGACGGTATACCATCGGAAGGAGCCACGCGTGATTCGGCGAAGGCGCGAACCGAACATGTTCGATTCGTTGCGTTAGCTTCGGTACCTCTATTCAGTTGTAGCGGCCAGGATGCCCTGCGAAAGGGTCTTGAGGTCACTGGCCATATGGCGTCTCGCCAGCGGCAAGGTTGATTCCATTTCGATGTGATCCAGATCACCCCTCCTTCCGCGCCGCCTTCAGCTTGAGCGCATAGAGCGCTTCGAGCGCCTCGCGCGGCGACATCTCGTCGGGATTGAGCGCGGCGATGGCCGCAAGGAGCGTGGCGTGCGCCGGGTCCTCGCGCGGCGACGCCGGGGCGCGGGCGGCGGCGGAGAACAGCGGCAGGTCGTCGATGAGCCGGCGCGCCGGCGAGGTGCGGTCTTCCGCCTCGATCTCGGCGAGCACGATTTTCGCGCGCTCGATCACCGCCGCCGGCAGGCCGGCGAGCTTCGCCACCTGGATGCCGTAGGAGCGGTCGGCCGCGCCCGGCACCACCTCGTGCAGGAACACGACCTCGCCCTGCCATTCTTTGACCCGCACCGTGGCGTTGAACAGGCGCGGCAGCTTGGCGGCGAGCGCGGTCAACTCGTGAAAATGGGTGGCGAACAGCGCGCGGCAGCGATTGCTCTCGTGCAGGTGCTCGATGGCCGCCCAGGCGATCGACAAGCCGTCGAAGGTCGCGGTGCCGCGGCCGATCTCGTCGAGGATCACGAGGGAACGCGGGCCGGCCTGGTTGAGGATGGCGGCGGTCTCGACCATCTCGACCATGAAGGTCGAGCGCCCGCGCGCGAGATCGTCGGCCGCGCCGACGCGCGAGAATAGGCGGTCGACGACGCCGATGCGGGCGCGCCGCGCCGGCACGAAGCTCCCCATCTGGGCGAGCACGGCGATGAGCGCGTTCTGCCGCAGGAAGGTGGATTTGCCCGCCATGTTGGGGCCGGTCACGATCCAGATGCGGCCGCACACCGCGTTGGAGGGGGGTGAGAGGTCGCAATCGTTGGCGATGAACGGGCCGCCGCCGCGCAGCGCCTGCTCGACCACCGGATGACGCCCGCCCTCGACGATCAGCTCGAGCGTCTGCGTCACCTCGGGCCGCACGTAATCGTGGTCGACCGCGAGCGCGGCGACCCCGGCCGTCACGTCGAGCACGGCGAGCGCCTCGGCGGCGCGCTTGATGCCGGCGCCTGCCGCGGTGACGAGCGCGGTCAGGCGCTCGAATCGGTCCAGCTCGATGGCAAGCGCGCGGTCGGCGGCCGAAGCGATCTTCGCCTCGAGATCGGCCAGCTCGGTGGTGGTGAACCGCACCTGGCCGGCGAGCGTCTGGCGGTGAATGAAGACGCCGTTGTGCGGCGGGCCGAGCAATTTCTCGCCGTGCTGCGCCGTCACCTCGACGAAATAGCCGAGCACGTTGTTGTGGCGGATTTTCAGCGCGCGAACCCCCGTCGTCTCCGCATAGCGGGCCTGCAGCGCCGCGACCACGCGCCGAGATTCGTCGCGCAGCGCCCGCGCCTCGTCGAGCGCGGCGTCGTAGCCGGCGCGCACGAAGCCGCCGTCGCGCTTGAAAGCCGGCAGTTCCTCGGCGAGCGCCGCGGCAAGCTCGGCGGCGAACGCCGGATCGGGATCGCGCAATGCGCTCGCCGCTTCCATGATCTCGGCCGGCGGCTGCGCGAGCCCAGCGAGCCGCGCGGCGATATCGGCGCCCGCCGTCAGGCCGTCGCGGATCGCGGCGAGATCGCGCGGCCCGCCGCGCCCCACCGCCAATCGCGCCAGCGCGCGGGCGAGATCGGGAGCCGCGGCGAGGCGCGCGCGCAGGTCGGCGCGCGCGGCGGCGTCCATCAGCAGCGCCTCGACCGCGTCATGGCGGCGCCCGATTGATTCCGGATCGGTCAGCGGCGCGGAGAGGCGTTGCGCGAGCAGGCGGGAGCCCGCCGCCGTCACCGTGCGGTCGATGACGGAGAGGAGCGAGCCGCGCCGCTCGCCGGCGAGGGTGCGCGCCAGCTCGAGGTTGGCGCGCGTCGCCGCATCGATGATGAGCGTCGAGCCGGGCGCCTCGCGGCTCGGCGGGGAGAGCGGCGGCTTTCGGCCGATCTGGGTGCGTTCCACGTAGGTGATACAGGCGGCGGCCGCGGTCAGCTCGAGCCGCGAGAACGTGCCGAAGCCTTCGGTGGTCGTCACGGCGAAATAGGCGGCGAGCCGGCGCTCGGCGGTGGCGCCGTCGAACACGTCGCGGGCAAGCGGCATGACGGCGGGAAGGGAGCGCCAATAGGGCGCCAGCTCGGGATCGCCGAAGAGCGCGTCCGACACGATGATCTCGCCGGGCTCGAGCCGCGCGATCTCGGCGCCGAGCGCCGCGGAATCGCATTCGGTCACCCGGAACTCGCCGGTCGATATGTCGAGGAAAGCAAGCGCAAACTGGCTGCCGCTCTCGGCCGAGGATGCACGCGCGCGCGCGATCGCGAGCAGATAATTGTTGCGACGCGCGTCGAGCAGCGTGTCCTCGGTGAGCGTGCCGGCGGTCACCAGGCGCACGACGTCGCGCCGCACGACGCTCTTGCCGCCGCGCTTCTTCGCCTCGGCCGGGTCCTCCAATTGCTCGCACACCGCCACCCGATGGCCGAGCGCGATCAGGCGATGGAGATATTCGTCGGAGCGCTCGACCGGCACGCCGCACATGGGAATGTCGCGGCCGAGATGCTTGCCCCGCTTGGTGAGCACGATGCCGAGGGCGCGGCTCGCGACCTCCGCGTCGGCGAAGAACAGCTCGTAGAAATCGCCCATCCGGTAGAACAGCAGGCAATCCGGATTGGCCGCCTTGATCTCGAGATATTGCTCCATCATCGGGGTGACGCGGCCGGCGTCGTTGCCGGCGAGCGCGCCAAAGGCGCCGTTGCGGTCCGCCGGGACCTCGTCGGGCAGGGGGCCGGAGCGCGCGAGCGTCATGGGCGCGACGCTATCAGATCGCAGCCCGGGATTTCATCCCCACGTTCACCTCTCCCCTGCCGAAGTCGGATTTATCCGACTTCGGCCGCTCAAAAATGCCGAACTCGGGTAAACCCGAGTTCGGTGGGGAGAGGTAAGAACCGGCATTGAGCATCCGCGGGCCAATCGGTAACGTCGTGCCATCGGCGCCATTCGCCGGGGGAGTTACGCGTATCATGCCCGCCAAGCCGCCCGGCCGCAGCGCGCGACCAACCTTCACCGACCAGGAGGCGCTGCAGTTTCACCAGCAGGGCCGCCCCGGCAAGATCGAGGTCCTGGCGACGAAGCCGATGGCGACGCAGCGCGACCTGTCGCTCGCCTATTCGCCGGGCGTCGCCGTGCCGGTCCTGGCGATCGCCAAGGACGCGAGCCGCGCCTTCGACTACACCGCCAAGGGCAATTTCGTCGCGGTGATCACCAACGGCACCGCCATTCTCGGGCTCGGCAATCTGGGCGCGCTCGCCGCCAAGCCGGTGATGGAAGGCAAGGCGGTGCTGTTCAAGCGCTTCGCCGACGTCGACTCGATCGATCTCGAAGTATCGACCGAGGACCCGGACGAATTCATCAACTGCGTGCGCTTCCTCGGCCAGACGTTCGGGGGAATCAACCTCGAGGACATCAAGGCGCCCGAATGTTTTTTGATCGAGCAGAGGCTGCGCGAACTGCTCGACGTCCCGGTGTTCCACGACGATCAGCACGGCACCGCCATCATCGCGGCGGCCGGCCTGATCAACGCGCTCGATCTCACCGGGCGCGACATCGGGAGCACCAAGCTCGTATGCAACGGCGCCGGTGCGGCCGGCATCGCCTGCCTCGAGCTGCTCAAGGCGATCGGCTTTGCGCCCGGCAACGTGATCCTGTGCGACACCAAGGGGGTGATCTACCAGGGCCGCCGCGAGGGCATGAACCAATGGAAGTCGGCGCAT
>DASPZC010000100.1:0-2174 GCA_035636455.1 Xanthobacteraceae bacterium | reverse complement strand
TCGACCAATGTCGCCGGCATCAGCGCGCCGGTCGGGCAGGCCTGCACGCATTCCCCGCAGGCGACGCAGGTCGAGGCGCCCATCGGATCGTCGAAGTCGAACACGATCTTCTCGTGCGCGCCGCGCCCGGCCATGCCGATCACGTCGTTGACCTGCACCTCGCGGCAGGCGCGGACGCACAGATTGCACTGGATGCAGGCGTCGAGATTGACCGCCATGGCCGGATGGCTGCGGTCGGCCTCCGGCTGCCCGCGATGGGGGAAGCGGCTGAGCGCGATGCCCATGCGGTCGGCCCAGGCCCAGAATTTCGACGCCGGGTCGTGCGCGGTCGTGCGCGCGGGCTGATCGGCGACCAGCAATTCGAACACCATCCGGCGCGACGCCTTGGCGCGGTCGGAGGCGGTCTTCACCTTCATGCCGGGCGTCGGCTTGCGGATGCAGCTCGCGGCCAGCACCCGCTCGCCCTCGATCTCGACCATGCAGGCGCGGCAGTTGCCGTCCGGCCGGTAGCCGGGCTCGGGCGAATAGCACAAATGCGGAATGTCGGTGCCGAGCCGCCGCGCGGCCTGCCAGATGGTCTCGCCGTCGCGCGCCTCCACCTCGCGGCCATCGAGCATGAACGTCAGCGGCTTCGTCATCGGCTCACCCTTCGACCGGCCTCATGGTGAGGAGCCGTGCGCAGCACGGCGTCTCGAACCATCCTTCGAGACGGCCCGCTGCGCGGGCCTCCTCAGGATGAGGGTGGAGCAATTGCGCGGCTTTCAGACTCATCTAAGCCTCACCACGTGCCGAGCGGCTTTGCCAAATCGTCGCGGAAATATTTGAACACGCACGTCAGCGGGTTGGGCGCGGCCTGGCCGAGGCCGCAGATCGAGGCGTCGCGCATGGCGTCGGAAAGGTCGCCGAGCAGCGCCTCGTCCCACGGCCCGTTTGCCATCAGCTTCACCGCCTTCTCGGTGCCGACCCGGCACGGCGTGCACTGGCCGCAGCTCTCGTCCTCGAAGAAGCGCATCAGGTTGAGCGCCACGGCTTTCATGTCATCCTTGTCGGACAGGACCACAACCGCGTGCGACCCGACGAAGCATCCGTGCTTTTCCAGCGTGCCGAAGTCGAGCGGGATATCGGCCATCGATGCCGGCAGGATGCCGCCCGACGCGCCGCCCGGCAGGTAGCCCTTGAACGTGTGGCCGTCGGCCATGCCGCCGCAGAACTCCTCGATCAGCTCGCGCGCGGTGACGCCGGCGGGCGCGAGCTTGACGCCGGGGTCCCTGACGCGGCCCGACACCGAGAAGCTGCGAAAGCCCTTGCGGTCGTGGCGGCCGTGCGAGGTGAACCAGGCGGCGCCTTTCTCGACGATGTCGCGCACCCAGAACAGCGTCTCGACGTTCTGCTCCAGCGTGGGGCGGCCGAACAGGCCGACCTGTGCCACATAGGGCGGGCGGTGACGGGGCAGGCCGCGCTTGCCCTCGATCGATTCGATCATCGCCGATTCCTCGCCGCAGATGTAGGCGCCGGCGCCGCGACGCAGATGCAGCCTGGTATGCGGCGCGAGCCCCGCCTGCTCGACCTTGGCGGTCTCCTCGATCAGCATCAGCCGGATCTCGGGATATTCGTCGCGCACGTAGATGTAGGTTTCGACAGCCTCGACGACCCACGCGGCGATCAGCATGCCTTCGATGAACCGGTGCGGATCCTGCTCGAGGTAGTAGCGATCCTTGAAGGTGCCGGTCTCGCCCTCGTCGGCGTTGACCGCGAACAGGCGCGGCGCCGGCTCGGCGCGCACCAGCGACCATTTTCGGCCGGTCGGAAAGCCGGCGCCGCCGAGGCCGCGCAGGCCGGCGTCGCTCACCGTCTTGATGAGGTCGTCGCGGCTACGCGCGCCACCGGTGCAGGCCTTGAGCAACTCGTAGCCGCCGCCGCGCACGTAAGCTTCGAACGACGTGGGTGTCGCATAGGCATGAGGATGGGCGGGCGTTGCCGCCGCCGCGGCGAGGCGCGCCGCGTCCGCGTTCATCACCTGCATGTGGCCGACCGCGCATACCGGCGCCCGGTCGCAGGCGCCCATGCAGGGCGCGCGCACCACGCGCACGCCGGGCCCGAATTTCTGCGGCAGCTCGGCGAGCAGCCGCTCGGCGCCGGCAAGGGCGCAGGAGAGCGAATCGCACACGCGCACG
>DASPZC010000099.1:0-10049 GCA_035636455.1 Xanthobacteraceae bacterium | reverse complement strand
GATGCCGACATGGGCGACGCGGAGACCGCAAACGAGCCGTGGCGCCCGCGCCGGCACGGAGCCAACGAGCCGCGCGGACCGGATTATCGTCCGTTCACGGCGAAGTTCGACGAGGTGGTCGCCGCCGAAGATTTGTGCGAGCCGGAAGAGCTCGACCGCCTGCGCAGCTATCTCGACAAGCAGCTGTCGCATCTGCAGGGCGTGGTCGCGCGCCTCGCCAACCGGCTGCAGCGCCGGCTGCTGGCGCAGCAGAGCCGCGCCTGGGAGTTTGACCTCGACGAGGGACTGCTCGACCCGGCGCGCCTGTCGCGCGTGATCGTCGATCCGCTGCATCCGTTGTCGTTCAAGCGCGAGAAGGACACCAACTTCCGCGACACGGTGGTGACGCTGCTGCTCGACAATTCGGGCTCCATGCGCGGGCGCCCGATCACGGTCGCGGCGACCTGCGCCGACATCCTCGCGCGCACGCTCGAGCGCTGCGGCGTGAAGGTCGAGATCCTCGGCTTCACCACGCGGGCATGGAAGGGCGGGCAGTCGCGCGAGGCGTGGCTCGGCGCCGGCAAGCCGCCCAACCCGGGCCGCCTCAACGACCTGCGCCACATCGTCTACAAGTCGGCCGACGCCCCGTGGCGGCGCGCGCGCAAGAACCTCGGCCTGATGATGCGCGAGGGCCTGCTCAAGGAGAACATCGACGGCGAGGCGCTCGACTGGGCGCACCGGCGCCTGCTCGCGCGCACGGAAAGCCGCAAGATCCTGATGATGATTTCCGACGGCGCACCGGTCGACGACTCCACCCTGTCGGTCAACCCGGGCAACTACCTCGAACGGCACCTGCGCTGGATCATCGAGGAGATCGAGAACCGCAGCCCGGTCGAATTGATCGCCATCGGGATCGGCCACGACGTGACGCGCTACTACAGCCGCGCGGTGACGATCGTCGATGCGGAGGAGCTGGGCGGCGCCATGACCGACAAGCTCGCCGAGCTGTTCGACGAGCACGCGAGTGCAGACGGGCGCGGCGCGGTTCCGCTCCGGCGGCTGAACTGAGTCCGTAGGGTGGGCAAAGGCGCGAAGCGCCGTGCCCACGTGTGCGCCTCAACGAACGCGTGGGCACGCCGCGTTCCGCGGCTTTGCCCACCCTACGGCCTGTCTGAAAATTTGTCTGATGAAGGGGCGCCACCTTCAGACGGCCTCGGCGCGCTTTTTCACGATCTGGCGCTTGAGGTCGAGCACGCGCGGGGCAAGCTCGTCGTCCTTGGCCTTGAGCAGGAAGGCGTCGAGGCCGCCGCGGCGGTCGACGGTCTTGAGCGCGTTCGCCGACACGCGCAGCCGCACCGAGCGCCCGAGCGCGTCGGACATCATGGTGACGTTGCACAGATTGGGCAGGAACCGCCGCTTGGTCTTGCGGTTCGAGTGGCTCACCTTGTGCCCGGTCTGGGGCCCCTTGCCGGTCAGATCGCAACGCCGCGACATTTCGAAACCTCAGCCTTTGGGCCGGCGCCGCACGCGCCTCGACCAAATAGCGCATGTTCCGGCGAAGTGGGTACCGGTTCGCCGATAAGAACGTGCGCCAATCAATGATTCTAGAGCATGTCCCGATTCCGAAGGAACGGACATGCTCTAGTGTCCTTTGCCGGAAGTCGCGGACGTATAGTGACGGCGCCGGAGGCCGTCAAGGCAAACTCCCTCTCCCCGCGAAGCGGGGAGAGGTGAACAATCACACATTCGACGCATTCGCCGTCGATGAGGCGAGGCGCCCCCGAATGACATGTCCCGAAGGACCGACCGACGTGCCGTCATGCTGGCCTGCCGCCCGGCGGGCAATCCTCGGTGCCTTCACGGTCATGACGGCCGCCTGCGCGGGCGCGCCCGTGCACGCCCAGGGCAAGCTCGAAGCGCGCTACACCGTCACGATCGCCGGCATCCCGATCGGCCGGGGTTCATGGAACGCCGATATCGGCGAGGACCATTACGTGACCGGCGCCAGCGGCCGCGTGACCGGCATCCTGCGCGCGGTCACCAACGGCGAGGGCTCGGCCGGCGCCCGCGGCCTGATCAGCGCCGGGCGGCTCATGACCACGAGCTACGCCGTCAACCTGACGGCGGACAATCGGCCCGATGCGATCCGCATGGCGCTCAACGGCGGGGCGGTCAAGGACCTCGTCGCCGAGCCGCCGACCCCCTTCGCTCCCGACCGCGTCCCGATCACCGACGCGCACGTCCGCGGGGTGGTCGATCCGCTCACCGCCGGGCTCATCCCGATGGGCGCGAGCGGCGACATGCTCAGCCCCGAGGCGTGCCACCGCACGCTGCCGATCTTTGACGGGCGCCAGCGTTATGACCTCGTGCTGTCGTTCAAGCGGATGGAGCGGGTCAGGGCCGAGCGGGGCTATCAGGGGCCGGCCGTGGTCTGCATGGTCGTTTACCAGCCGCTGGCCGGCCACCGCCCGGAGCGCGCCGCCATCCGCCATCTGGCGCAAAGCCGCGACATGGAGATCGCGCTCGCGCCGGTCGCCGGCACCCGGGTCCTGGCGCCGTTTCGCATCTTGATCCCGACCTTGATCGGTCCCGCGGTCCTGCAGGCGACGCAATTCGTCAGCGTTGCCCAGGCCACGCGGCCGACCAGCGCAAAAATCCAGTGAGGCGGGCCGCATATCCTCAGGAATCGCATCGCGCCGCCTTGACTCCTTGATCGCGCTGTGATCCGGACCTGCCATTAAGAGCCCGGCTCGGTCATGACGGCGAAAAGCGCCCGCGACACTCGATCTAGTGGCTGCCTGGCTTCGCATCTCCAGATGTCGAGGGAACGAAGTCCGAAATCGATCGAGTCAGCGATTCGACCGCGTTTCGTTCCAGACTCGTTCCGAATCTTAAATGCACCGTGCCCGACCGTCGCATTGTGAGACAGATGTCAGATGTCAGAGGTCAGATGACAGATGTCGGAGATCAGAGGTCTCTTCTGACATCTGACATCTGACATCCGACATCTGGCATCCGACATCTGACATCCGACATCCGACATGCCCGTCACGTTCTCATCGTCCGCCAACCGCGACGCGCGCGCCCGCGGCGCCGGCGTCACCGCGGTTCTCGGGCCGACCAATACCGGCAAGACCCATCTCGCCATCGAGCGGATGCTGGCGCATTCCTCGGGCATGATCGGGCTGCCGCTGCGGCTGCTCGCCCGCGAGGTCTACGACAAGGTGGCGGCCACGGCCGGCGCCGAGGCGGTCGCCCTGGTCACCGGCGAGGAAAAGATCAAGCCGGCCAATCCGCGGTTCTGGGTGTCGACGGTCGAAGCGATGCCGCGCGATCTCGACGTCGCGTTCCTGGCCGTCGACGAAATCCAGCTCGGCGCCGATCTCGAGCGCGGGCACGTGTTCACCGACCGGATGCTGCATCGGCGCGGGCGCGAGGAGACGCTGGTGCTCGGCGCCGGCACCATGCGCCCGATGGTCGAGCGGCTGCTGCCGGGCGCGAACATCGTCAGCCGGGCGCGCCTCTCGCAGCTCACCTACGCGGGCGAGAAGAAGATCACCCGGCTGCCGCGCCGCTCGGCCATCGTCGCCTTCTCGGCCGAGGAGGTCTACGCGATCGCTGAGCTGATCCGGCGCCAGCGCGGCGGCGCCGCCGTGGTGCTCGGCGCGCTCTCGCCGCGCACCCGCAACGCGCAGGTCGCGCTCTATCAGTCCGGCGACGTGGACTATCTCGTCGCCACCGACGCGATCGGCATGGGATTGAATCTCGACGTCGACCACGTGGCCTTCGCATCGGACCGCAAGTTCGACGGCTACCAGTTCCGCCGGCTCAATCCGGTCGAGTTCGGCCAGATCGCCGGGCGCGCCGGGCGGGCGTTCCGCGACGGCACGTTCGGGACCACCGGACGCTGCCCGGTGTTCGAGCCGGAGCTGGTGCAGGCGCTCGAGAGCCACGCGTTCGAAAGCGTCAAGGTCCTGCAGTGGCGCAATACGGCGCTCGATTTTGCCTCGCTCGGCGCGCTGCAGGCGTCGCTCGCCGCGGTCCCTGCCGAGCAGGGCCTGACGCGCGCGCCGATCGCCGAGGATATTTTGGTGCTCGAGCATGCCGCGCGCGACGACGACGTGCGCGCCATGGCGACCGCGCCGGCGCGGGTCGAGCGGCTATGGGAGGCCTGCCAGATCCCGGACTACCGGAAAATCTCGCCGGCCGCCCATGCGGAGCTCGTCGTCACCCTCTATGGTTTTCTGATGCGGGAGGGTAGGGTTCCGGTAGACTGGTTCGGCCGGCAGGTGGCGCAGGCGGACCATACCGACGGCGATATCGATACCCTCTCGACCCGCATCGCGCATATCAGGACCTGGACCTTTGCGGCAAACCGTCCGGACTGGCTCGCCGATCCCGAGCATTGGCAGGGGGTCACGCGCGGCGTTGAGGACAGGCTCTCCGATGCGCTGCATGCGCGTCTCATCGAGCGGTTCGTCGACCGCCGCACCAGCGTGTTGATGCGGCGGCTCAGAGAAAACGCGATGCTCGAAACCGAAATCAGCAAGTCCGGCGAGGTGGTGGTCGAGGGCCATCCGATCGGGCGGCTCGACGGGTTCCAGTTCGCCGTCGATCCGGCGGCCGCCGGCCCCGACGCCAAGGCGCTGCGCGCGGCGGCCCAGAAGGCGCTGGCCGGCGAGATCGACGCGCGCGCCGCGCGGGTGCAGAGCGCGGCCGACGAGCACTTCGTGCTCGCCTCCGACGGCGCCATCCGCTGGATGGGCGACGCGGTCGGCAAGCTCGTGGCCGGCGAGGAATTGCTGCGTCCGCGCGTGCGGGTCGTCGCCGACGAGCATCTCACCGGCGCGCCGCGCGATGCCGTGCAGGCGCGGCTCGATCTGTGGACCAAGGCGCATATCGAAAAGCTGCTCGGTCCGCTGTTCGCGCTCGCCGATGCCCAGGACGTGACCGGCATCGCGCGCGGCATCGCGTTCCAGCTCATCGAGGCGCTGGGCGTGCTGGAACGCCACCGCGTCGCCGAGGACGTCAAAGGCCTCGATCAGGCGGCGCGCGCCAGCCTGCGCAAATACGGCGTGCGCTTCGGCGCCTATCACATCTATCTGCCGGCGCTGCTCAAGCCGGCGCCGCGCGTGCTGGCGACGCAGCTGTGGTCGCTCAAGAACGCCGATCCGCAGCTCAAGGGCGCCGACGAGGTGCCGCATCTGGCGGCGAGCGGGCGCACGTCGATCCCGGCCGACAAGGCGATGTCGAAGGCGCTCTACCGGATCGCGGGCTACCGCGTGTGCGGCGAGCGCGCAGTGCGCGTCGACATCCTCGAGCGGCTCGCCGATCTCATCCGTCCGGCGCTGGCGTGGAAACCCGAGTCGACGGGCAACAAGCCGGGCGGCGCCCTCGACGGCGCGGGTTTCACCGTCACGGTGGCGATGACCTCGCTGACCGGGGCGGCAGGCGAGGATTTCGCCTCCATCCTGCGCGCGCTCGGCTACCGCATGGAGCGCCGGCCCAAGCCGCCGGAACCGCCGCCGGCGCCGCCGGCCGAGGTGGTCCCGACAGCGGCCGGCGAGCCCGCCGTATCGGTTGGCGAGACCGCGCCGGTTACGGCCGAGCTATCCGCGCCGCCCGAGCAGGCGGTCGCTGCAGAGGCCGCAGCGCCGCCGATAGCGGAGGAGCCGGCTCCAGCCGAGCCCGCGCCCCCAGCCGAGGCCGCCAGCGAACCGCCGCCCGAACCGGCCGCCCCGGAGGATAAGGCAGCCGTCGCCGAAACGTCGCCTCCCGACGAAACGGCTCCCGCCGCCGAAACGGCGCCTGCGGCCGAGACCACGGTCGCCACGGCCGAAGAGGCTTTCATCGAGGTGTGGCGCGCCAGCCGTCCGGAGGAGCGCCAGCGCCACAGCCGCCCGCGCGGTCCGCGCCGCCCCGAGCGGCGCCCGGAACGCCGCGCACCGTCCGCCGAAGCGCCGCGCCCGGATGCCGCCGCCGTCGCGGCGCCTCCCCAAGCGCCGGTGCCGGCCGCGCCCCAGGCCGAGACGCCAAGGCCGCCGCGGCACGGCCGCAAGCCCCGGCCGGAGCGCGGCCCGCGCGAGCCCGGGCGGCAGGTCTACGCCAAGAGCTACGGGGCGCCGAAGGAACGTCCGGACCGGGCGCCCGACCCGAACTCGCCGTTCGCCAAGCTCGCCGCCCTGAAGGAGCAGCTCGAAGCCAATGCCAAGGAACGGCGCTGATCTCGCTTGAGCCTGGAGCCGCAGCGCGCTTTGACGGCCGACCGACAACGCATCGACAAGTGGCTGTGGCACGCGCGCGTCGTGCGGACCCGCACCGATGCCGCGGCCCTTGCGACAACAGGCCGCGTGCGCGTCAATGGCCAGCGCATCGACGCGGCGGGGCGGGCGGTGCGACCCGGAGACGTGATTACCGTGTCGCTCGATCGACGCGTGCGGGTGATGAAGGTTGCCGGCTTCGCCGAGCGCCGGGGCCCGCCGGCGGTCGCCCGGCAGCTCTACGAGGACCTGGAAGCCGGGCTTGCCCGCCGGCCCGAAAGCCCGGCGTAATGCCTCGCGCGGCAGCGAAAATCGGCAGGTGGGGCGCTTGCCCGCCTTCTCTTGCGCCCCCTGGACCCTTAGATTAGTCAGCCTGGCGAAAAGGACCGAGGATCGGGACCGCCGATGACCTACATCGTCAACGATAATTGCATCAAGTGTAAGTACATGGATTGCGTGGAGGTTTGCCCGGTCGACTGTTTTTATGAAGGCGAAAACATGCTCGTCATCCATCCCGACGAGTGCATCGATTGCGGCGTGTGCGAGCCGGAATGCCCGGTCGACGCGATCAAGCCGGACACCGAGCCCGGGCTGGAAAAATGGCTGTCCGTGAACGCGGAATTCGCCAAGACGTGGCCGAATATCACCGTCAAGAAGGAGCCCCCGCCGGACGCCAAGGAGTGGGAAGGGGTGCCGGACAAGTACGACAAGCACTTCTCGGCCAATCCGGGGGCCGGCGATTGATGCGGGTGTTAACCGATATCGCCAATATTAGCGCGAATACCTCCAGGATAATCGTTTTTGCAGCGCCGCAAGGCTTTGATTCTTGCTGAAAATGTGTTATATAACGGTCTAATGAACAACGAATCCGAGCGCTCCCCGTGGGGAGCTTATTTTTTCGGATCATTTCCGAGGAACGGTCGGTAGGGAGCGTGAACTTCCACGCGTGAGCTGTGGCAGGAAAAGTACGTCATCGTGTGAAGAAAGGGGCCGCCAAGAAGGGACCCGCCGGCTCTGTCCGGAGGGCCTCGCACGGGTCGCGGAGCCCCGCCCGCCGGGCGGCGCCCAAGGCCAAGGCGGTTCAGCGGACCAGCGCAACCAACCAGGGAGCCCATCGCGGCATGAGCACCAAGAACAAGAAGACGAACCTCCGTCCGGCCGAGGCTGTACCCCAGCCCGTCCTGCCGCGGGCGACTCAGCGTCAAGGATTCAAGACCAACGAGTTCATCGTCTACCCGGCCCATGGCGTGGGGCAGATCGTCTCCATCGAGGAGCAGGAGGTAGCCGGCTACAAGCTCGAGCTGTTCGTCATCAACTTCGTCAAGGACAAGATGACCCTGCGGGTCCCGACCGCGAAGATCGCGTCGGTCGGCATGCGCAAGCTCGCCGAGCCGCCGATCGTGCGCCGGGCGCTCGAGACCCTCAAGGGCCGCGCCCGCATCAAGCGCACCATGTGGTCGCGCCGGGCGCAGGAATACGAGGCGAAGATCAACTCGGGCGACATCGTCGCCATCGCCGAGGTGGTGCGCGATCTCTATCGCTCGGAGTCGCAGCCGGAGCAGTCCTACAGCGAACGGCAGCTCTACGAGGCGGCGCTCGACCGGCTGTCGCGCGAGATTTCCGCCGTGCAGCGGATCACCGAGACCGAGGCCATCAGGGAAATCGAGGCTGCCCTCGCCAAGGGCCCGCGGCGCGGCGTCAAGCCGGCCGAGGGGTCGGAAGCGCTGGTCGAGGACGAGGCGGCCTGATCAGAGATCAGAGATCAGAGATCAGAGATCAGATGTCAGAGATCAGATGTCAGAGACTGCCTGTCCTCTGACATCTGTCATCTGACGTCTGGATTATTCCACCACGATCTTGACCTGGTCGCCGGGCTTGAGGGGATGCCCGGCGCCGAGCCCGTTGATCACCAGGAACCGCTCGAGCGGGCGGTCGGCGACCGCCATGCGGCTCGCCAGCCGCTCCGCCGTGTCGCCGCTCTGCACCGTCACCACCTTGAGATGGAGCGGCTTGGCGGCCTGGCTCTCGGCCGGCGACATGCGGCGGAAGGTCGAGACCGATTCGCGGAAGACGTGGTCGACCTCGGGCGTGCGCTGCTTGGTGGCGAAGATGAACCGGTAGACGTCGGTGCTGCTGAACCGCACGACGTAGAGGCGGAACACCCACTGGTCGCCCTTGGCGGCGGCGGTCGCCGCCGCAAAGCCGTTGATCGTGAGCTGCTCGATCGAGCCCTGCTCGACGTTCTCGATCCAGCCCGAGCCGAGATAGTCGGTGAGCGTCTGCTCCGGCGGAACGCGCACCACGTCGACGCGCAGCGCCTGCCCGCCGCCGTCCTTCACGCCGAGCACCGCCTGGGCGGTGTTGTCGAGCACGAAGCCGTCCGGCGCCGTGAAGGTGAAGCCGAGCCGCGGATGCAGGAACCGCCGCCCGCGCACGAACCCTTCGCTCGGATCCTCGCCGTAGGTCAGGCCGTCGAGACTGGCCAGATAGGTCGCGCGGTCGCGCTCGCCGGCGCCGGGCGCGGAATATTGCCGCGCATTCGCCTGGGAAATCTTCATGCGCTCGGGCGTCGCCGGATGGGACGAGAGGAAGTCGAGCAGGCGCGGATCGACGCCGCCCACCGCCGGCCGCAGCTCGGCATTGCGGCCCATGGCGGAGAGGAACCGCACCGCGCCGTACGGATCGAATCCGGCGCGGGAGGAAATGCCCACCCCGATGCCGTCCGCCTCCAGCTCCTGGCCGCGCGAAAAGGTCGCCAGCGCGATCTTGTTCTTGGCGAGCGCCAGCGCGCCCATCTGCGGATCGTTGAACACGTCGGACGCCACCTGGCTCACCAGCATGGCCTGCTTGATCTGGTCCTCGCGGATCGCCGCGTGGCGGGCGATCACGTGCGCCATCTCGTGCGAGAGCACCGAGGCGAGTTCCGACGTGTCGTTGGCGAGCGCCACCAGGCCGCGCGTGACGTAGAGCTGGCCGTTGGGCAGCGCGAAGGCGTTGACCGAGGGCGAGTTGAGGATGGTGACCTTGTAGCGCAGGTCGGGCCGCTCGGACGCGGCGACCAGCCGCTCGACCGTCTGGCTGATCAGCGCCTCGAGCCGCGGGTCCTGGTAGACGCCCCCGTAGGCGGCGAGGATGCGCTGGTGCTCGCGCTGGGCCGGGCCGGTGTCGGCGACCTTGGGCGGCTCGCGCAGCGGCACGCGCTCGCCGAGCCGCGAGGTATCGGCGCAGCCGAACAGGGCGAGCGCCAGGGCGGCGGCGCCCGCGCGGCGCCAGCCGGTCAGCGAAATTCCCCCTCGTTTCGTCGCGTCCCTCACGACGACCCCATTCCTTATTGCTGGAGCATGATCTTTTCCGAAAACCGGTACCCACTTTTCGGGATCATGCTCTAGCGTTCGGCCAGCTCGATCTGCTCCGGCCGGGTGGCCTCGACCCACGGGCCACCTCTCTGCTCGATCCAACCGCGGATGCGCACCCGGCGGCCTTCGAGCCGTTTGGGCGCGACGCCCGCGTCGGTAAACGTGCGCTCGTTTCGCTTCGAAATCGTGACCGTGAAGTCCTGCGTCCAGCGGCGCCCGAAATTGACGTAGATCGTGCCGCCGCTCTCACGGACCGACAGCACCCGGCCTTCGACGATGGCGAACCGGCCTCGCTCCGTTGCGAGTGCCGCCGGATCCTCCGCCCGCCTGATGACATAATACGGTTCCGCCCACAGGCCAAGCTTGGCATCGCGGGCGGCGCGCTCGCGCGCGAGCAGCTCGGCCGCGCAGGCGCGATCGCCGATCCTGGGCGCCACCCGGGCATGTCCGCGCG
>DASPZC010000098.1:0-3518 GCA_035636455.1 Xanthobacteraceae bacterium | reverse complement strand
AAATTGCCGAAATCGGACGATTGCCTCCGCCCATTAAAAAGGGGCGCGGCTTGCGCCGCGCCCCTCGTTTGTTTGACGGCTTGTTGGTCCTGACGGATCAGAAATCCATCCCGCCCATGCCGCCGCCGCCCGGCATCGCCGGCGCCGCAGACTGCTTCTTCGGCGCCTCGGCCACCATGGCCTCGGTGGTCACCAGCAGACCGGCGACCGAGGCCGCGTCCTGCAGCGCCGCGCGCACGACCTTGGCCGGATCGATGATGCCGGCCTCGACCAGGTCGACGTACTCTTCCTTCTGCGCGTCGAAGCCGAACGTCTCCGACTTGTGCTCCATGATCTTGCCGACCACGATCGAGCCCTCGACGCCGGAGTTCTCGGCGATCTGCCGCAGCGGCGTCTCCAGCGCCTTGAGCACGATGTTGATGCCCGCCTGGACGTCCGGGTTGTCGTTGGCGATGCGGCCGAGCGCCTTCTTGGCGCGCAGCAGCGCGACGCCGCCGCCCGGCACGATGCCTTCCTCGACCGCCGCGCGGGTGGCGTTGAGCGCGTCCTCCACCCGGTCCTTCTTCTCCTTGACCTCGACCTCGGTCGAGCCGCCGACCCGGATCACCGCGACGCCGCCGGCGAGCTTGGCCAGCCGCTCCTGCAGCTTCTCGCGGTCGTAGTCGGAGGTGGTCTCCTCGATCTGCTGCTTGATCTGGCCGACGCGCGCCTCGATGTCCTTCTTCTTGCCGGCGCCGTCGACGATCGTGGTCTTCTCCTTCTCGATGATGACCTTCTTGGCGCGGCCGAGCATCTGCAGCGTGACGTTCTCGAGCTTGATGCCGAGGTCTTCCGAGATCAGCTGGCCGCCGGTGAGGATCGCGATGTCCTCGAGCATGGCCTTGCGGCGGTCGCCGAAGCCCGGCGCCTTGACGGCCGCGACCTTGAGGCCGCCGCGCAGCTTGTTGACGACGAGCGTGGCGAGCGCCTCGCCTTCCACGTCCTCGGCGACGATCACCAGCGGCTTGCCCGACTGCACCACCGACTCGAGCACCGGCAGCATGGCCTGGAGCCCGGACAGCTTCTTCTCGTGCAGCAGGACGTAGGCGTCCTCCAGCTCGGCGATCATCTTCTCGGCGTTGGTGATGAAGTAGGGCGAGAGATAGCCGCGATCGAACTGCATGCCCTCGACCACTTCCAGCTCGGTCTCGAGCGCCTTCGCCTCCTCGACGGTGATCACGCCCTCGTTGCCGACCTTCTGCATGGCGCCGGCGATCATCTTGCCGATCGAGGTGTCGCCGTTCGCCGCGATGCTGCCGACCTGGGCGACCTCGGCCGAGGAGCCGACCTTCTTGGCCCGCTTCTCGATGTCCTTGACCACGGCGGCGACCGCGAGGTCGACGCCGCGCTTGAGGTCCATCGGGTTCATGCCGGCGGCAACCGACTTGGCGCCCTCCTTGACGATGGCATGCGCCAGCACGGTGGCGGTGGTGGTGCCGTCGCCGGCCATGTCGTTGGTCTTCTGCGCGACCTCGCGCACCATCTGGGCACCCATGTTCTCGAACTTGTCCTCGAGCTCGATCTCCTTGGCGACGGTGACGCCGTCCTTGGTGATGCGCGGCGCGCCGAACGACTTGTCGAGCACCACGTTGCGGCCCTTGGGGCCGAGCGTGACGCGCACTGCGTTGGCGAGCACCTCGACGCCGCGCAGCATGCGGTCGCGGGCGTCGGAGGAGAATTTTACGTCCTTGGCAGGCATGGAATGGACTCCGTGTTTACGAGTGCGGTTGGGGGGCGGTCAGGCGATCACGCCCATGATGTCGGACTCCTTCATGATCAGGAGTTCCTCGCCGTCGAGCTTGACCTCGGTGCCCGACCACTTGCCGAACAGCACGCGGTCGCCGGACTTCACGTCGATCGGGATCAGCTTGCCCGCCTCGTCGCGTCCGCCGGGGCCGACGGCGACGACCTCGCCTTCCTGCGGCTTCTCCTTGGCGGTATCCGGAATGATGATGCCGCCGGCGGTCTTCGAATCGGACTCGATGCGGCGCACGACCACGCGGTCGTGCAGGGGACGGAACTTGGTCTTGGCCATATCTTCCTCGTCGGCGCGGTGCGCGCGGATGCTGGTGGGACCCGAAAGGTCATCGGAGGGGCCGCTGGCACTCCCGAGCAGGGAGTGCCAACCGCTGGCGCCGACATATGGCCTGGCCGGCGGGCTGTCAAGCGGCGCGGAGCGCCTGGGTTAACCCGTTCGCTGGTTTCGGCCTGGGAAATTCGCTACGAGTCGGGCGAGGGGGCCTGCCGATGCACGATCTGCGAAACGCGCGGCCGATCTCGCCGTAATATGCCGTGATATCAAATGCCGAGTGGTCGAGGAGGCCTGGCATGATCCGTTCCCGCTCACGCGGCGCGCTTGTCGCGGCGGCCTGGCTCGGGTTGGCGCTCGCCGGCTGCAGCACCTCGCTGACGCCCCAGCCGGACATGTCCGCCCCCGCGGCTCCGCCGCCGATCCTGCCGGCCAGCATCCCGGCCCGGGACCTCGTCGGCCGCTGGGGGTTTGCCGCCTATCACAAGGAGGCCGACCGGACGCGCATCGAGGCCGCCGCGCGCGGCCAGTGCGGCCAGCCCTACGTCATCAGCCTGGGGCCGAGCGGCGGCGTGATGATGCATCTCGCCGACCAGGCGCAGCCGCAGGAGCTGCGCCTCAAGGGCGGGCCCGGCGGCAAGAATTACGTCGGCCCCGCCGACGAGCCGGGCGGCGACCAGCACGACCGCGAGATCGTCTCGTTCGACGGGCGGGTCCTGGTGCTGCGCTGGATCGACCCGGAGGTCGCCGGCCGCTACGGCACCGGCATCTACGTGCGCTGCGCCGCCCGCGCGTGAGGCCGCCGTGGCGGTGACCATCTGGCACAACCCGAAATGCGCCACCTCGCGCAAGGTGCTCGACCTGATCCGCGCCGTCGAAGCGGATCCGCTCGTCATCGACTACGTCAAGCGGCCGCCCAGCGCGACGCAGATCCGCGCCGTGCTGCGGGAGATGGGCATGCGGCCGCGCGATCTGCTGCGCCGGCGCGGCACGCCCTACGATGCGCTCGGGCTCGACGATGCGCGCCTGTCCGATGCGGCGCTGATCGCCGCCATGGCCAGGCACCCGATCCTGATCGAGCGCCCGGTGGTGCGCGCCGCGAAGGGGACGCGCCTGTGCCGTCCGCCCGAGCGGGTGAAGGACATTCTTTGATGGAGCGCGTGCGCAAGGCGCCCAAGCTCGTTCCCCACCCGTTGCGCGGCGGCGAGCGCCAGGTGCTCGCGGCGGCGCTCGCCAGGGCGAAGCTTCCGGTCGACGATCTCGAGGCTCCCGGACGCCTGTTCTGGCGCTTCGAGACGGCCGACGCGGTGCCGGTCGGCTTCGGCGGCCTCGAAGTGCACGGCGAGGACGCGCTGCTGCGCTCCATCGTGACGTTGCCGCCGGTGCGCAGCCGCGGGGTCGGCGCCGCCATGGTGGCGGCGCTCGAGTTCGAGGCGAGATTGCTCGGCTG
>DASPZC010000097.1:0-10753 GCA_035636455.1 Xanthobacteraceae bacterium | reverse complement strand
CCGCCACCACGATCGCGACCGGCGGCGTGGTGCCGCGCGGCGCCGATGCCGTCGTCATGATCGAGCACACCGAGCTCTGCGACGAGGGCGGTGCGCTGGCGATCGACGTGCGCCGCGCGGTCGCGCCCGGGCAATTCGTGTCCTATGCCGGCTCCGACATCGCGCGCGGCGAGACGCTGCTGCGGCGCGGCGCCCGCATCGGCTCGCGCGAGGTGGGCATGCTCGCGGCCTGCGGCGCCGATCGGGTCGAGGCGGTGCGGCGGCCGCGCGTCGCGGTGCTCTCGACCGGCAACGAGCTGGTGCAGCCGGGCGAGCCGCTGCGCCCCGCCGCGGTCTACGACAGCAACGGCGAGATCCTCGCTGCCGCCATCGCCGAAGCGGGCGGCGAGCCGGTCCGGCTCGGGGCGGTCGCAGACGACGAGACGATGCTCGAATCCGCGCTGCGCCGCGCGCTCGAGGATTGCGACATGGTCGTGCTCAGCGGCGGCACCTCGAAGGGCGCGGGCGACCTCTCCCACCGGGTGGTGGCGCGGCTCGGCGCGCCCGGCATCCTGGTCCACGGCGTTGCGCTCAAGCCCGGCAAGCCGCTGTGCCTCGCCGCCGTCGCCGGCAAGCCGGTCGTGGTGCTGCCCGGGTTTCCCACCTCGACGATCTTCACCTTCCACGCCTTCGTGGCACCGGTGATCCGCGCCCGCGCTGGCCTGCCGCCGGAGGCCGCGCGGGCCGTCGACGCCATCGTCCCCGTTCGCCTCGCGTCCGAGTTGGGCCGGCAGGAATTCGTGCTCGTGGCGTTGATCGAGGGCGACGACGGACCGGTGGCGTTCCCCTCGCCCAAAGGCTCGGGCGCGGTGACCGCCTTCTCGCAGGCCGATGGCTTCCTCGAGGTCGATGCGCTCAGCGCCGTGGTCGATGCCGGCACGCGCGCGCGGGTCACCTTGATCGGCGAGGCGCGCGCGCCCGATCTCGTCATCGCCGGCAGCCATTGTGTCGCGCTCGACGCGGTGCTCGGCGTCCTCGCCGACCAGGGTTTTGCCGCGCGCACCATCGCCATCGGGAGCCTCGGCGGGGTGGCGGCGGCACACCGTGGCGAATGCGACCTCGCGCCCGTTCACCTGCTCGATCCGCAGACCGGAACCTACAACGCGCATCTGCAAAGCCCGGGGCTCACGCTGGTGCGCGGGTGGGAGCGCATGCAGGGCGTGGTCCACCGGCCGGGCGACGCACGGTTCGAGGGGCGCGCGGCGGCCGACGCGCTCGCGGCGGCGCTCGCCGATCCCGATTGCCTGATGGTGAACCGCAACGCCGGCGCCGGCACTCGCGTGCTGATCGATCAACTGCTCAAAGGGGCGCGCCCGGCGGGCTACGGCAATCAGCCGCGCTCGCACAACGCGGTGGCCGCCGCGGTCGCCCAGCGACGGGCGGATTGGGGCGTCGCCATCGAATCGGTCGCGCGCCTCTACGGCCTCGGCTTCCTGCCGCTCACGCCGGAGTCTTACGATTTTCTGCTGGTCGAGCGCCTGCGCGAGCGGCCGGCGGTGCAGGTTTTTCTCGCCGCGCTGGGCGATCCCGCGGTGCGCGCGCGCATCGTCGCGCTGGGCATGCGGCCGGCGGAGAAGTCGTAGAGGTAGGCAAAGGCGCAGCGCCGCGCCCACGCGAACATGATCTCCGGCATTTTTCATGAGGTGACGCAAGGATGACGAAAGATCACATCAACGATGTGCTCAATCGCGTGCGCACTTGGCCTGCGGAACGACAGGCTTACGCTGTCGAGATCCTTCTTCTGATTGAGGCTCAAGACAATCCGCCTTTGCGAATCTCAGATGAGGAGTGGAAGGCAATTGAGGAGGGCAACGCTCAGGCGGAGCGTGGCGAATTCGTCAGCGATGAGGATATGGCGGCATTTTGGGTCCGGCATCGTCCATGAAAGAAAGACGCTCGCCGCACTGCGCGCTGCTGTGGGCGTTGACCCTTGTCGCCCTCATGCTTGGCATCGGCGCTGCCGTGCCGCAATTGCGCGGCCACGGCGGGCCGGTGCGCGCGGTCGCGGTCGCGCCGGACGGCAGGACGGCGATCTCGGGCAGCTTCGATTCCTCCGTCATCCGCTGGTCGCTCGAACGCAATGCCGCCGAGCAGGTGCTGCGGTTTCACGAGGGGGCGGTCAACGCGGTCGCGTTCCTCAAGGACGGCCGCGTCGCGAGCGCCGGCGAGGATGGACGGATCGCGATCTGGCGCGCCGCCGACGACCGGCCGAGGACTGTGCTGCAAGGCCATGCCGCGCCGGTGGTGGGGCTCGCGGTGTCGCCCGACGGCGCGACGCTCGCCTCGGCGTCGTGGGACGGCACCGTTCGGCTGTGGCCGCTCGGCGGCGGCGCGCCGCGCGTGCTCGAGGGCCATCAGCAGAACGTCAATGGGATCGCGTTCGCGCCGGACGGCCGCACCCTGGCGAGCGCCGGCTATGACGCGACGCTGCGCATCTGGCCGTCGACCGGGGACGGATCGCCGATCGTCGCGACCTTGCCGACCCCGCTCAACGCCGTGGCGGTGGCGCCGGACGGCGAGATCGCCGCCGCGGGCGCCGACGGCAAGGTTTATTTGTTGGATGCCGGCGGCTTGGTCCGCGAAGAGATCGAGGCGGGGCCGACGCCGGTGATCGCGCTCGCCATATCGGGCGACGGCGCGCTTCTCGCGGCGGCCGGCGTCCGCGGGTCGGTCGCCGTCATCGAGCGCGGCGCGCGCCGGCTCGCGCGCACCCTGGTCGGGCCCGGCCTGCCGGTGTGGTCGCTCGCCTTCTTTCCCGACCGCCGCACGCTCCTGACCGGCGGCACCGACCGCATCGTGCGCCGCTGGGATGCGGCGACCGGCGAGCAGGTCGGCGCGGTGGCGGTCGGCGCGCCCGAGGATCCGCTCGCCGCGTTCGCGGGCGACCGCGGCGCCGAGGTGTTTCGCGCCTGCATCGCCTGCCACACGCTGTCCGCCGACGAAGGCAACCGCGCCGGTCCGAGCCTGCATCACGTCTTCGGCCGCCGGATCGCGACCCTGCCGGGCTACAATTTTTCCCCGGCGCTGCGCGGCATGGACATCGTCTGGACCCCGGAGACGGTGGCGAAGCTGTTCGAGCTGGGGCCTGCCACCTTCACGCCCGGCACCAAGATGCCGGAGCAGCGCATCGGCTCGGCCGAGGATCGCGCCGCACTGGTGCAATTTTTGCAGCGGGCGACAAAATGATTTTGTCTTGGGGCTGACTTTGCCCGCGCCGAAGCTTTTGCGTGCCGTCCGTGAATTGCTGTTGCGTCGAAGAAAAAAGTGCGCAATTGTGAGCTACTCGCGATAATTGAATCACGTTTACATGGAGTTCACGATGGCAAACGGCCCGTCCCTCGCCGGCAAGTGGACATACCGCAGCTACGTCAACAGCACGGATCTGGTCAGCGATGCCGACGGCGCACTCGCCCTGATCTTCGGCCAAGGCATCTTCACGTTCGTCACTCCCTCGAGCACCGTCCTGCAGGGAAATTTGGACATGGGCGGCGGCCTGGTGCTCGACTTGCAGGGGACGATCCAGCCGGCGGCCGACAAGTGTCCGTTGACCGTTGCGATTGTCGGCAATGGGCGTGCCGGCACCAAGACCGACGGCTGGGAGTACGACTACAACGGATATTTGGCGCACCAGTGGCCGAACGGCGTGAACCAGGTCCCGGCGCTGGTGGGCAGCGTGATCCGCGCCAAACCACACAACGGCTCACCCGCGGGCTTCGTCGCCTCCTTCATCGCCGTCAAGCAGTCGTGACGATGCGGCGAGTCCGGCGGCGCGGTGAGTAGCCCGGATGGAGCGCAGCGCAATCCGGGACGTCCGCCCCGCGTTACGCTGCGCTTCATGCGGGCTACGAGCTTTGCTCAGCCCGGCGCCATGCCCTTGTCGGCCAGCTCCTTGAGCGCCTTGTCGTTCTTGCGCAGATGCGCGAGCCCCATGCCGCGCAGTACGTTCGGCGCCTTGGTGAATTGGATGTTGTCGTAGCCGACGATCTCGACGCGGTTGCCCCAGGGGTCGCGGAAGTCGAGGAAGCGGCCGGGCAGCGGCTTGACGCCCGCCGCGGTCAACGCCTTGCGGACGGCCTCCTTGTCGTCGACCACCAACCCGAAATGACGCCCGTCGTCGGCCGGCTGCGTGCGGCCCGTCTGCAGCGCGAGGAACTGGTCGCCGAGATCGATGAAGGCCGACGTCTTGCTCTTGCCGCGAAGCTTGAAGTCGAACAGGCGGCCGTAGAACGCCAGGGCCTCGTCGATATCCCCGACCTCGAGCGCGACATGATTGAAACCAACGGCGCGCGCCTTTTTTGCTTCTGGCATGGGGTCCTCCGAGAGCTTGTCCGTTGATCGTCCTCACCCCTCCGGCTTCCCCTCCCGCTCGCGCAGATAATCCTCCGTCGTGCGCGCGCGCGGGCGCGGCGGCGCGTAGGGATCGAGGGCGTCCTCGGTCACCGCGATCACGCGGCAGTCCTCGCACATTTTGAGCACCTCGAGCCGGCTCGCCGGGCCGCTGAACATCCAGTGCCTGCCTTCGAGTTTTGCGGCGACCCGCTCGATGGTGCTGCGCGTGCCGAACGGCTTGCCACAGCGGATGCACAGGAACGGTTCCTCCTGCTTGAGCACGCGCGCCGAAGCGGCGCCGGCGCGGAAGTCGAGCTGCGGCGCGAGCGTGATCACCTTTTCCGGGCAGGTCGCCTGGCACAGCCCGCATTGCACGCAGGCGTCCTCGGTGAACCGCAGGGTCGGGCGCTCGGGATCGTCGCCGAGCGCGCCGGTCGGGCAGGCGGTCACGCAGGCGAGGCAGAGCGTGCAGCCCGCGACGTTGATCTCGACCTTGCCGAACGGCGCCCCGGCGGGGAGCGCGATCAGGTCGACCGGCGCGGGCGCGGCCAGATGCAGCTCGCGCAGCGCCTGGCGCAGTACGTCGCGCTTGCCGCCGGCCGGCAGAAAGGTCGCGGGCCGGGCGGTCGGCGGCGCCGGGACGATTGCGCGCAGCGTTTCGCCCAGCGCGAACGGATCGTCGGTCTCGATGGTGGCGACAGCGCCCGCGCCGAAGCCGAGCCCGGCGAGGATCGGCTCGGCGAGGGCGACAGTGCGTCCGAGCCCCGTGACATCGTGCCGCGGCTTTGCGCGCAACAGCAGGCGCAGCGCGCCGGCGCCGTACGCAAACGCGGCGGCGATCAGCTCGAGCCCGACCTGGGTCATCTCGTTGACGGCAAGCGGCAGCACGTTCGCCGGCAAGCCGTCGCCGTGGCGCGCCAGCGCATCGATGAGCTGGCCGCCGTGGTTGTCGTCATGCAGCAGCAGGATCGGTTTTGTGCCGCCCGCCTCGCGATAGGTCGCAAGCAGCGTGCGCAGCTTGCGCATGAGCGCATCGACCGGCGGCAGCGCGTAGGCGGCGGCGCCGGTCGGGCAGACGGCGGCGCAGCTGCCGCAACCGGCGCACACCTCGGCGCTGATGGCGACGTGGTCGCCGGCCGGGATGATCGCGCCGGTGGGACAGAGGTCGAGGCAGCGCCGGCAGCCGACGATCGACGAGCGCGAATGGGCGCACAGATCATCGGTGAACGTCACGTAGCGCGGCTTGTCGAAGGTGCCGACGAGATCGCCGGCCTTCAGCACGGCGCGCAGCACCGCCGCCTCGTCGCGCGGGTCGGCGCGCAGGTAGCCGTCGCGCAGGTCGGCGGCGGGAAACAGCGCGGCGCCGCCGGAGAGGTCGAGCACGATGTCGCAGCGCGAGACCGCGCCGTCGCGCGGCGGCCCGAAAGCAAGGGCCGCGCGCGAGGACGGCAGCACCGCCGCGTAGTCGTCGAGGGTCAGCTCGAACGCGCCGAGATGGCCTTTGGCCGAACGGATCGCGCCGGCGACGATCGGAAAATCGGTGACGCGCGGCGGGGCGATGTCGCCCGGCCGGGTGAGCAGCACCGTCACGTCGAGCTTGTCCTTGAGCGCGTTCGCCGCCTCGATCGCCCGCTCGTCGCGGCCATAGATCAGGATCACGCCGTCGCTCTCGAGGCTCACCAGCGGGGTCGGCGGCAACGGCTCGGCCGCGGCGGCGAGGAGGGCGGCGATCTTCGGCCCGGCTTTGGCGGCGTCCTTCGACCAGCCGGCGGTCTCGCGAATATTGGCGAAGACGATTTCGGCGGCGCTCTCCGCCGCCGCTTCCGCAAACAGCGGCGCCTCCTGGGTGCATGCGACCGTCACCGCTCCGCCCTCGCCGATGGCGGCGCGGAAGCGCTCCAGCTCGGCGCGGCAGAGCTGATGCGCCGTCGCGACGCCCGCGCCACGGCAGACGCGCCGCACGCCCTCCGCGTCGAGCGGCATCGTGTCGTCGCACGAGCACAGCAGGATGGTGCGCCGGCCCTCGGTCAATCAGGTCTATCCATCTTCGACATCACACGAAGTTCTTATATTTGTGCCTTGTGCCAAATAGCTTTATCGCTAGAGCAGGGTGGGGCATAGCCCCGTGATGACGCATTGATCGCGCTGGTTTTACCTCTCCCCGCGTGCGGGGAGAGGTCGGCGCCGAAGGCGCCGGGTGAGGGGGCCTATCCCGGCAAGCGCCAAATCGCAAAGGCCCCCTCATCCCGACCTTCTCCCCGCAAGCGGGGAGAAGGAGCAGAGGCCGGAGGGACCATGCCGATCGAGACTGCCCGGGTGCGCACGCCATTCGCGCCGGCGCTCGATCTGCCGCCGCCGTTCCGGCTGGTGACCTTGCGCGAGCTGGGCGACGCCTTCGCGCACGCGCAATCGATCGCGGCGGCGGAAGGCGCCGGCACGCTGGTATGGGTCGGCCGGTTCGACTTGGTCGAGTTCGCGGTCGTGCTCGAGCCGGAGGAGCCGTTGCGCGCCGCCCGGCGCGCGTTCTACGCCGGACTTGCGGCGCTCGCCGACGCGCTCGCCGTGCATGCGCCGCCCGAGAAGCCGATCAGCTTCGACTGGCCGGACGCGGTGCGCGTGGATGGCGGCCTGATCGGCGGCGGCCGCCTCGCCTGGCCGGCGGGGGGGCGCGAAGACGAGCCGCCGCCCTGGCTGGTGTTCGGCGCGACCGTCCGCACGGTGGCGATGACCGAGGCGGAACCCGGATTGCGTCCGCTCGGCGCCGCGCTTGAGGACGAGGGGTTCGACGACCTCGCTTCCGGGCGCCTGGTCGAGAGTTTTGCGCGGCAACTGATGGCGATCACGGACGCCTGGCAGGAAAGCGGGTTCGGCGTGGTTGCCGAGTCCTATCTGTCGCGGCTGTCGGCCGAGCCGGGGTTCGAGCGCATGATCGACGGCGCGGGCGATCTGCTGGTGCGTCGCGCCGGCAAGGTTGCCGTGAAGAAGCACCGGCTGCTGCCCGCGCTCGCGCAGCCGTCATGGCTCGATGCGCGGACCGGAGGCCCGAAGTGACGGCACGCATCAAGCTGCTGCGCACCATCCGGCTCGATCCGTCCGATACGTTCATCTTCGAGCGGGCGGCGGAGCCGGGCGAATGGGCGGTGCCGGGCGGCTTCGCATTCTTCCACGTCGATGCGGCAGCGCTCGAGGGCAAGGCGCGCGTCGCCTTCCGCAGCGGCTTTCTCGGCGTCGATTCGCTCGGCTGGTCGACGCTGGTGCAGATCGTCGAGGCGGGCGAGCAGGACCGCGCCGCGGCAATCGACCTCCTCGCCGAGCGGCTGGTGGCGCGGTTCGGCGCGCCCGATCTCGCGACCGCGCGGCGGGCGGCGGCCGAGGAGTTCGACTTTGCCGCCTCGCTGACCGATCATCCGCCCGACACGCTCGTCGCCATGCACCGCGTCTACGCGGACGGGGCGATCCGCGAAACGTTTCGTACCCTGAAGCCGCGCGGCGGACCCAAGCCGCTGCGCGCCTTTGCGTTCCTCGAGGTGGAGGGCGACGAGCCGGTGGACGAGCAGCTCGATCTCGCCGCGCTCGCAAGCAGGAAAGAAACGTGATGCCGGATTTCTGGCTGTCCTGCGGGCATCATCTGCTCGACCGCGACGCCGGCGGCGGCCTCGTCGTCACCGACGAATTCCTCAAGGTCTATTTCGCGCGGCCCGAGCTGGCGCCGCCGACCGAGGCCTGCGCGGTCGAGCGCACGCTGCATGCGGCGCTGCTCGCCGATCCGCGCCGTTCCGTCGAGGCGCGGGACATTGCCGCGATCGCCGACGCCGACGCGCGCGAGAACTGGCACGTGATGATGGCGTTTCGCGACCACCTGTTTCGCCATCCGACCGTCGAGGGGTCTTACGCGGCGCTGGCGCGCAACGGCGTCGGCGCGACCCCGCCGCTCTTCCTCAATCAGATGGTCCACGTGATCCTGCGCAACGCGCTCGATGCGTGCGAGGACCCCTTCGTCCTGCGCGCCGCCGAAATGCTGTTCCGCCCCCAGCGCCTGACCGTGCACGAGGGCGCGTTGATGGCGGCGGACGACGAGCTGATCGCCGGCACCGGCGGCGGCCCGGTGTCGCCGCTGGTCTCCATGCTGGGCCTGCCGGCCGCCGCCGCCATCGACGTGCTGGTCGACGACAATGCGCCGACCTATTGGGAGCGCAGCGACCGTTTCGACATGGCGCTCGACATGACCGCGGGCCGCCGCGGCCATCAGGCGCTCGGCGAGGTGCTCGAAAAATTCATCCGCCACATGCTGGCAATCGAGGTCGGGATCGAGCCGCTGGTCGAGGCACGCGACGTGCCGCTCACCTGGTACGTCGGACTCGATGCCGACGGCACGAAGATCGGCGACCTGCTGTGGCGCGGCGGCGGGCTCGATCAGGCGACCGCCGAGCGCATCGTCGCGCTCTATCGTTTGACCGTGCGCGGCACGCCCGCCGGCGCCGCCGAGCCGGTCTATCTGATCCTCGCCATGGCGCCCGACCGGGTCCTGCGGATGAAGCCGCAGAACCTCTTGGTCGGGCTCCCGGTGCGGCAGGCGGAGGCGGTGAGTTGAACGCGACGGCCCCGCTGGCGCGCATTCCGGTCGGCGTCGTCGTCGAGCGGCGCTCGGCCGCGAGCCCATGGGTCGAGCACGTGTGGCGGCCCGTGGCGGTGCTGGCGGGCGAGCCGGAGACGCCGCCGTGGACGCCGCTGAGCCGCGAGGCCGGCCGCGAGACGTTCTATGCCGGCGCCGCCGAGCTGCGGCTCTACCGCTCGGAGACCACGAACTACCGCGACAACCTCGCATCGGGCCGCCCGGCCCTGTGGGTCGTGCTGCGCCCGACCGGCGCCGAGCCGCCGTTCGAGGTTGTCACCGTCACGGCGGATCCATCGGAGGGCGAAGCCTTCACCGAGACCGGGACCGACCTCGTCGAGGCGGTGCCGATGCCGCCGCCGATCGGCGAAGCGGTTGCGGCCTTCACGGCCGAGCACCACGTGGAGCGCACGTTCTATAAGCGCGAGCGCGATCGCGCCGACCCGGACGCATTGGGCCGGCGCCGGCGCGCCGGCGAGGACGGCGACGAATGAGCGACCAGGAAGGCTTCCTCACGCGGTGGTCACGGCGCAAGCGCGCGGCGGATACCTCTCCCCGCGCGCGGGGAGAGAGCCTGCCCTCTGGCAACGACCCAAGGGTCGGCGAGCGAAGCGAGCCGGGTGAGGCGGCCTCTGAGGACAGCGCGCAATCACAGAGGCCCCCTCACCCCAACCCTCTCCCCGCAAGCGGGGAGAGGGAGCCCGCGTACGAGGGGAGGGAGGCAGGGAGCGGGCAGGAGGCAGGGTTCGATCCTGCGAGCCTGCCGCCGATCGAATCGATCGAGGCCGCGACCGATATCCGCGCTTTCCTTCAGCCGGGGGTGCCGGCCGAGCTGACCCGCGCGGCGCTGCGGCGCGCCTGGGTCGCCGATCCGGCCATCCGCGATTTCGTTGGGCTTGCCGAGAACGCCTGGGATTTCACCGCGCCCGGCGGCGCGCCCGGGTTCGCGCCGCTCAGCGCCGACGAGGTCCAGCGTCTCGCCGCGCAATTCTTCGGCAGCGCTCCCCTCGACACAGAGGCACCAGCGACGCCCCCGCGGGAAAAGGAAGGCCCGGCAGAAATCACAGGAACTGCGCAAGAGGAAGCGCCGCCATCGTCCCGCATTGCCCAAGAGCCGGCACCGGATCATGTGGCGCATGACCCGAGGCCGGCGGACGAGAATGCTGCAGTGCAGGATGAAAAGACAGCCGCCCATCCCGTGCGGCGACGGCACGGCGGCGCATTAGCCGAATGATTTAGGGCCTGCGGCAGTCGAACTATTGACCCGGACTATTTCACCGCGCAAAGTGTTAGTCGTTCAAAAGAGCGGATAAGCGCGACGAATCAATGCAGGGGACCGCGCTCGATGATCCGATCCGCGCAGGCGAGATGAGCGAGCTCGCCGGCCGCCGTGGCGTTGCGCCCGTCATCGGCCCCAGCCCCCTTTCCGCCGACGTGAGCGAGGCCGCCGACGACGTCGATATGGCGCGCGCGCAGGAATACGCGCTCCTCGCAACGCTGTTGGCGCGCATCCCGGACGCGGCCTTGCTGGAGCGTCTCGCGCGGCTCAAGGTCGACGCCAGTCCGCTCGGGCTGGCCCATGCGGCGCTCGCCGAGGCCGCGCAAGCCGCGGATGTGGGGCGGGTCGAGCGCGAGTTCTTCAACCTGTTCATCGGCCTCGGACGCGGCGAGCTTTTGCCCTACGCCTCCTATTATCTCGCCGGCTTCCTGCACGAGCGCCCGCTGGCGCGGCTGCGCGGCGACCTCGCCGAGCTCGGCATCGCGCGGGCGGAA
>DASPZC010000096.1:0-5335 GCA_035636455.1 Xanthobacteraceae bacterium | reverse complement strand
CTGCCGGCGCTGCGCAACCCGGTCGTCCTGGCGCATCTGGTCGCGACCCTTGATCAGATTTCCGAGGGACGCCTCATCCTCGGCGTCGGCATCGCCGCCGACGTGCCGAGCATCCGCGCGGAATTCGCCGCCGCCGGCGTGCCGTTCGACAAGCGCGTGGGCCGCATGATGGAAGGCCTGCGGCTCGCGCGCGCGCTGTGGAGCGGGCAGCCGGTCGATTGGGACGGACGGTGGAAGGTCGAGCGCGGCGTGCTCGCGCCGACGCCGCACCGCCCGGGCGGCCCTCCCCTGTGGATCGGCGGATCGCTGCTTCGCGCGGAGCTTGTTTGACGCCCGTTCCCGTTCCATCGGAGCAAGAGCAACCATGAGCCAGGCCCTGTCAGGCATCCGCATCATCGACATGACGCACAACCAGGCGGGGCCCGCCTGCACGCAGATCCTCGGCTTCCTCGGCGCCGACGTGATCAAGCTCGAGGAGCCCAAGGGCGGCGACATCGCGCGCCGGAACATGCGCGACCAGAACAGCGACAGCTTGTTCTTCCTGATCCTCAACGCCAACAAGCGCAGCCTGACGCTCAACCTCAAGACCGACGAAGGCAAGGATCTGTTTCGGCAGGTGATCGCCAAGTCGGACGTGCTGGTGGAGAATTTCTCGCCCGGCGCGCTCGACCGCCTCGGCCTCGGCTACGAGGCGCTCAAACAAATCAACCCGCGGCTCATCTACGCCACCATCAAGGGCTTCGGCACCTACGGGCCCTACGCCGACTTCAAGAGTTTCGAGCCGATCGCCCAGGCCATGGGCGGGGCGATGAGCGTCACCGGCTTTCCCGACAACCCGCCGACCTACATTTTCCCGGCGATCGGCGATTCCGGCACCGGCATGCACATGGCGATCGGCATCCTGGCGGCGCTGCAGCAGCGCCACGCGACCGGCCGCGGCCAGCACGTCGAGGTGTCGATGCAGGACGCGGTGGTCAACCTGATCCGCGTGAGCCTGCGCGACCACCAGCGCTTCGGCCGGCCGATGGGACGCACCGGCAACCAGCTCGGCCGCAACGTGCCCGGCACCACCTATCCCTGCACGCCCGGCGGCGCCAACGACTACGTCTATCTCTATGCGCAGCCGCAGATGTGGCCGGCGGTGCTCGACGTGCTCGGCAAGCCCGAGCTCGCGCAGGATGAGCGCTTCAGGACCCCGGAGGCCAGGTGGGAAAACCGCGCGGCCCTCGACGCCATCATCGAGGCCTGGACGCGCGCGCGCAGCAAGCACGAGGTGATGCGCCTGATGGGCGCGGCGGGCGTGCCGTGCGGCGCCTGCCAGGACACCGGCGAGGTGCTGGCCGATCCGCATCTTCGGGCGCGCGAGATGATCGTCGACGTGGATTTTCCGCCGCGCGGCACCTACCAGACCGTCGGCTGCCCGATGAAGCTCTCGGACTCGCCCGTCACGGTGAACCGCCCGCCGCTGCTCGGCGAGCACACCGACGATCTGCTCGGCGCCCTGTGCGGCGTCGCCCCCGAGGACGTGAAGCGGCTGCGCGCGGACGGGGTGGTGTGACCCTCTTATCCCTCCCCTGAAAGGGGAGGGTGGCGCCGCGAAGCGGCGCCGGGTGGGGTTCTCTCCACAAGCACCGAGCCTGCCGGCCGACCCCACCCGGCCGCGTGCCGCGCGCGCGTCCACCCTCCCCGCTGCGCGGGGAGGGATTCAGCAAATCACAGCTCGTGGCAGCGGTAGCCCGTCTCAGGCTTGCTGAAGAACAGGCGCTGCTCGCGCACGAGCAGCACGACGCCGTCGCCGTCGCTCACATATTTGCAGATGTCGCGGGCGATTTTCCTGTAAACCCTTGGTTCGGGATAAGGCTGCACATTGAGGTCTTCGATCGCCCACCACTGGATGCTCAGCACGTTGGTGTTGGGCGACGTCTCGACGAGGCGCGCGTGGATGCTCGACGGCATGGCGTCCTTGGCCCGGTCGGTGGCGTAGATTTCCGCCTCGGTAAGGTTTCCCGAATAGAGCGCCGCGGACAAATATGAATCCCAAAGATTGACGAAGCTCAGCAACGGAAGGAGCGCGACGACCGCGAGCGCCCCGGCGTGATAGAGGCGTCGCCCGGGCCACACGATCTCGCGCCAGGAAAACTCCTGCCTGCTGGTGAACAGCAGAATGTCGAGCAGCGCCATCGCCGCGGTCCATGGCCAGATGATGCTGTTCCAGTTGAGGCCGAGCGGCCCGAACATCGCCAGGATGAAGAGATGCATGGCGACGGCGGCGATGAGCGAGACGCGCCGGAAGCGCCGCGTCAGCAGCCCGAGGGCGAACGCGACCTGGATGAACGGGGCGGCCATCCCCAGCCAATGCAGCGCCGGCGCGGCTGCCGGCATCACGTCGGTGATCGGCGAGACGATCCAGGGAAAGTCGTTCTGCATGAAGTTCAGGTTGATCTTCTGCAGCCCGGAGAAGACGTAGGTGCCCGCCATGATCAGCCGGGCGATGTTGAGCGCGCGCTTGCGGCCGGCAACGTCGTCGCTGTCCCACGAGAACAGCGCGAGCGTGGCCAGCAGGAGGCTGTACAAGAAGACCCACGGCTGCCAGCGCGTCTGATCGAGCAGGCAGAAAACGGCGATGATGGCGAGGAAGGCGGCGATGAATTTCTGCGGCTTCGGCGCGACGAGCATCGCGGCCGCCAAGGCAAACAGGGCGGCGAACATCACGTAGTCCACCGGATGCACGTTTTGCGGCAACAGGTCGAACACCGGCGCGAGCGGATAGGAGCGCGGCCCTATCCACAGATGCGGGCTCATGAGCAGGCCGAGACAAAACACCAGAACGACGACGACCTTGAGCCAGAAAATGCGGCTGGCCGGGCCGAACAGGAAGCGCCGGTTCGCCGCAACGATCCGGTAGCCGATCGGCAAGGTCGCGGAGACAACGGGAAGCGCGCCGATCTTTTCCAGGAGCCCGAGGCGTGGATACTGCCCGGCGATTTTCAGGATCGCCTGCGCGCCCTTGTAGGTCTGGCCGTCGCGGTCGACGACGTGGATCTCCTTCTCGACCGCCTCGCGCTTGAACGGCAGGCGCTTCTGCGCGTGCATGTCGCGCAGGCGGAACTGATCGCGTTGCGCCGAACGCTCGACGCGCCCCACGAGCGCCGCGCACATGGAGCACTTGCCGTCGTAGAAGACCTCGATCCTTCGGTCCGTTCGATCGTCCACGGCGCGGGGGCTCACACCTTGTGCGCCTCGAGCGTCGTCGAGTGGAACAGCTCCTCGACGGCGAGCGGACGCGGCGAGAGGCCCTGGGCGTGGTGGTGGCGCAGGAACGCCTCGAGCACGTGGCGGTTCTGGGCGACGCCGTAGGACCAGAAGTCGTGGCCCATCAGCGTCCGCGCGGCCTTGAGCTGCTCCTCCACGAACGGCAGCGTCACCTTGGTGGCCGACGTGTCGCTCAGCTTGGCCAGCGCCGCCGCCTTCGCCTGCTCGAACGCCTTGAGCACGGCGGCGGGCAGCCACGGATGGCGCTCGGCGATCGTCCGGCGCACGCCGACCATGTGCATGATGGGAAAGATGCGGGTGCGCTTGTAATAGTCCATCGCCGCCCGGGTCGGATCGGCAAACAGCCAGCCGACATGCGGATGCCCGCGCTCGATGAAGGCGGGAGGCCGCGGCGCCATGAAGCCGTCGATCTCGCCGCGCTCGAGCAGTTCCGAGATGGTGGCGCCGTCCGGGGCGTTCTCCAGCCGAATTTCCTTCGGCAGGTCGATGCTGATCTTCTCCGGCCGGCCGGGCGTCTCGATGCCGCCGCGCACCCAGGTGACGTCGGCCGCCGCAACCTCGTGATCGTCCGCCAGGATGGCGCGCGCCCATACGTTGGCGGTCAGCTGATATTCCGGCACGCCGATCTTGCGGCCCTTGAGGTCGGCGGGTTTCTGCACGCGGTCGGTGCGCACGTAGATCGACGTGTGGCGGAACGCGCGCGACAGGAACACCGGCACGCCGACGTAAGGGTTGCCGCCCTGGGCGGTCTTGAGGGCAAAGCTCGACAGCGACAGCTCGCAGATGTCGAACTCGGCGTGGCGGAACGCGCGGAAGAAAATCTCCTCGGGCACCAGCGTCATGTAGGTCGGATCGACGCCGTCGATCCCGACCGCGCCGTCGACCAGCGGGCGCACGCGGTCATAATCGCCGACCGCAACGGATAATTGGAGCTTTGCCATTCGGTACCGTCGGTAGCCAGGATGGAGCGAAGCGCAATCCGGGATGACGCGGATTATGGACGAAACGGCCGGGCTTCGTCACCCCGGATGATCGCCGGCGCGCCACCGAGAGGATTTCAGTTGCCGATGAGGCGCACCGCGCTCGAGGGCTCGCCGCCGACCGTCTGCCTGCGCGCGATGTAGCGCTCGACCAGATCCCATACCGGCGGGCCCTCGGTGCCCTCGTTGACGCTCGCCCAGCCGGCGACCACGTAGGTCTTGCCGGGGTCGAGCTTCTCGCCGGTCCGCAGCAGGGTCAGATCGGAAATCCGCGCGCCCATGGGCTTGCCGACGTCGATCGCAAAGCCGAGCCCGCCGCAGCGGACCATGTCGCCGCCCTGCTGATAATAGGGATCGGGATTGGACAGGTTGTCGGCAACGTCCTCGAGGATGTCCTTGAGGCGCGCTCCGGTCATCGGCGTGCGATAGACCTGCGGATAGGCGATGGCGGTGGCGTTGTGGATGTCCTCGACGGTGATGTCGGTGTCCGGCGGCACGCTCATGCCCCAACGGAAGCCGGGCGAGAGTGCGATCTCGGCGTCGCGCTCCTCGATCAGCGCCGCACAGATGAGATCGTCGAACGTGCCGTTGAGCGTGCCGCGCCGGTAGAGCAGCGAGCGGGTGCGGCCGACCGCGCGCGACAGCTCGGCGGCGAACGGCGCGCGCGCCCGGGCGATCGCCGCCGCCATGGCGGGATCGGGCCTGATCGCGTCGGCGAACAGCGGGATCAAGCGGAAGCGAAAATCGCGGACACCGTCCCGCCCCACGTCGAGATCGAGCCGCGAGACGAATTTGCCGGCGCTGCCCGAGGCGACGAGGAGAGTGCGGCCGACCCGGATCGGCTCCGGCAGCGCATCGTGGGTGTGCGCGGTGAGGATCACGTCGATGCCACGCACGCGTGATGCAAGCTTGCGATCGACGTCAAAGCCATTGTGCGAGAGCAGCACGACAACCTCCGCCCCGCCCTTCCTGGCCTTGTCGACGTTTGCCTGCACCTCCTCCTCGCGGATGCCGAAGGACCAGTTGGGCATCAGCCAGCGCGGATTGGCGATCGGGGTGTAGGGAAAGGCCTGCCCGATCAC
>DASPZC010000095.1:0-3522 GCA_035636455.1 Xanthobacteraceae bacterium | reverse complement strand
CCGCGCCTCTATTCGATCGCCTCCTCGCCGCGCACCAATCCCGGCCGGGTGGCGCTCACCGTCGACGCGGTGCGCTACGCGGTCGGCCGGCGCACGCGGCTCGGCGTCGCCTCGACGTTTCTCGCCGGCCGCCTCGCGCCGCGCGCCAAGGTCAAGACCTACGTGCAGAAGGCACAAGGTTTTGGGCTGCCGGCCGATCCGTCGACGCCGATCATCATGATCGGGCCCGGCACCGGCATTGCGCCGTTCCGCGCGTTCCTGCACGAGCGCATGGCCACCAAGGCGCCCGGCCGCAACTGGCTGTTCTTCGGCCACCAGCACAACAAGTACGACTTCTTCTACGAGGACGAGCTTGCCGGCATGAAGGCCGCGGGCGTGCTCACCCGTCTCACCCTCGCGTGGTCGCGCGACAGCGAGCAGAAAATCTACGTCCAGCACCGCATGCGCGAGGTCGGCCGCGACCTGTGGGCCTGGGTCGCCGACGGCGCGCACGTCTACGTCTGCGGCGACGCCAAGCACATGGCCAAGGACGTGGAGTGCGCGCTGGTCGACGTGGTGGCGACCTGCGGGGCGCGCTCGACCGACCAGGCGATCGCCTTCGTCGCCGACCTCAAGAAGGCGGGGCGCTACCAGGCCGACGTCTATTAAAGCATGATCCCGAAAAGTGGATACCGGTTTTCGGAAAAGATCATGCTCCAACAATGAGGAAGAGCGGGATGACGATTCGACGAAAAGTCATCCCGCTCTAGGCGGCGTGATGACCAAGCATCCGCCCGAGCCGGCCGCCGTCCGCACCACCTGCCCCTATTGCGGCGTCGGATGCGGGCTCCTGGCAAAGCCCGCGCCCGGCGGCGTCGCGATGTCTGGCGATCCGGATCATCCGGCGAATTTCGGCCGGCTGTGCTCGAAAGGCGCGGCGCTGGCCGAGACCGTCGGGCTTGACGGACGGCTGCTGCACCCGATGCTGCGGCGGCCGGACGGCCTCTTCGCGCGCGTGACCTGGGCGGCGGCGCTCGAAAGCGTCGCGACCGGCTTGCGCACCATCATCGCGCGCGACGGGCCCGAGCGCGTCGCGTTCTATCTCTCCGGGCAGCTGCTCACCGAGGACTACTACGTCGCCAACAAGCTGATGAAGGGCTTTCTCGGCGCGGCGAATGTCGACACCAATTCGCGGCTGTGCATGGCCTCCTCGGTCGCGGGCCATCGCCGCGCCTTCGGGGCCGACACCGTGCCGGGCACCTACGCGGATCTCGATCAGGCGGATCTCATCGTCCTCGTCGGCTCGAACGCAGCCTGGTGCCATCCGGTGCTGTTCCAGCGCATGGTGCGGGCGCGGCGCGAGCGCGGCGCGAAAATCGCCGTCGTCGATCCGCGCCGCACCGCCACCGCCGAGGAAGCCGATCTGTTTCTCGCAATTGCGCCGGGCAGCGACACCGCCCTGTTCAGCGGGCTCCTGGTGCATCTCGTCGAGATCGGCGCGCTCGATTACGCCTACGTCAATTCCCACACCAGCGGATTTGCGGCGGCGCTCGCCCGCGCGCGCGAAATCGCGCCGGATGCCGCCGCGACCGCGCTCGTCACTGGCCTCGACGCGGCAGACGTTGCACGCTTCTTCGATCTGTTCAGCGCAACGGCCCGCGTCGTCACTTGCTTTTCGCAAGGGGTCAACCAATCGGCCCAGGGCACCGACAAGGTCGGCGCCATCATCAACTGCCACCTTGCGACCGGCCGGATCGGCAAGCCCGGGATGGGGCCGTTCTCGCTCACGGGCCAGCCCAACGCCATGGGCGGGCGCGAGGTGGGCGGACTCGCCAATCAGCTCGCCGCCCACATGGGCTTCTCGCCGCCGGAAGTCGACCGCGTGCGCCGGTTCTGGCGCGCGCCGCGCATGGCGACCCGCGAGGGCCGCAAGGCGGTCGACCTGTTCGAGGCGATCGAGCGCGGCGAGATCAAGGCGCTGTGGGTGATGGCGACCAATCCGGCGGTATCGCTGCCGCGCGCAGGCGCGATGGCGGCGGCGCTCGGCAAGCTCGAGCTGTTCGTCGTTTCCGAGAACGTGCTGTCCAACGACACGATCGCGGCCGGCGCCGACGTGCTGCTGCCGGCCGCCGCCTGGGGCGAGAAGGAGGGCACCGTCACCAATTCGGAACGGCGCATCTCGCGCCAGCGCGCGTTCCTCCCGCTGCCGGGCGAGGCCAAGCCCGATTGGTGGATCGTGTGCGAGGTCGCCCGCCACCTGGGTTTCGGTACCGCGTTCCCCTACGGGTCCGCGGCGGAGATTTTCCGCGAGCACGCGTCCTTGTCCGGCTTCGAGAACGACGACACGCGCGATTTCGATATCGGCGGCCTGGCCGCGATATCGGATGCGGAATACGACGCGCTCGATCCGGTGCAATGGCCGGTGCCGGCGAACGCAGCGCCGGCCGCGCCGCGTTTCTTTGCTGCGGGCGGCTACTTCACCCCGGACCGCAAGGCGCGGTTCGTGGCGCCGCAAAAGCCGGCGCTGAAGACCGCCACGTCAGATGCGTTTCCGTTCCGCCTCAACACCGGCCGCGTGCGCGACCAGTGGCACACCATGACGCGCAGCGGAGCAAGCCCGAGCCTCGCCGCGCACCGGCCCGAGCCATTCGTCGAAATCCATCCGGCGGACGGCGAGAGCGCGGGCGTGACCGACGGCGGTTTCGCGCGCCTCGCGACGGTTCACGGCACCTGTATCCTCAAGGTCGTCTTCAGCGAAGGTCAGCGGCGCGGCGCCCTGTTCGCGCCGATCCACTGGAGCGGCGAGACCTCCTCGTCGGGCCGCGTCGGCGATCTCGTCGGGCCGCACTGCGATCCGATCTCCGGCCAGCCCGAGGCTAAGGCGACGCCCGCCGCCATTACGCCGGTGTCGTTGCGCTATCGCGGCTTCGCGCTCGGCCGCCGGCCGATCGTGCTGCCGGCGGGCAACTGGTGGGTGAAGGTCGCAGTCAAGGGCGGCAACGGCCTGCTGTTTGCTTCCGATGACGACCCGCGCCTGTGGTACGCGCAGGCACAAAATCTGTTCGCGCCGGGCGCCGAGCTTGCCGAATACGTCGATCAGCCGCGCGGCGTTTATCGCGTCGCGGCGTTCCTCGATGGACGGCTCGAGGGATGTTTGTTCGTCGCTCCCGCCGAGAGCGCCCCGCACTGGGACGCCGTCAAGACCCTGCTCGGCGCCGATGCGCTCGAACCCTTGGTGCGACGCGTCCTGCTGTCCGGGCGCAGCGCCGCCGGCCTGCCGGCGCCCGGGCCGCTCATCTGCGCGTGCTTCGGCGTCGGTCTCACCGCCATCCGCGACGCCATGTCGTCCGGCAGCGCCATCACGGTGGAGGATATCGGGCTGCGCCTGCGCGCCGGCACCAATTGCGGCTCGTGCCTGCCTGAACTGAGAAGGATCGTGTCCAGTGAACGCACCGCCCAACCCGTTTGAGACGCCTGCGCGCATGGCGCCGCTCGCCCGGCTCCCGGTGTTCCTCAAGCTCGAGGGCAAGCGCGCCGTCGTGG